>DLQO01000002.1:0-842 GCA_002478765.1 Flavobacteriales bacterium UBA7430 | reverse complement strand
GATTCGTTATAGCCTATGCTAAGTCATCAACAGTTGTGAAGTCTAATTCTCTAGATACGGTTGTTCTTTTTAAGAATTAATCATCTACAATACTTATTTTATTGTTGATAAAAAGCGCCTCATTTGATGTGATCAAATGAGGCATTTTTTTTAAATTTGAGTGTAACAAAAACTATTTTTATGACGGGGTTAAAAGCGGGAGATAAAGCACCGGATTTTATTGCTATCAATGAGAAAGAGCAGCAGGTGACATTGTCAGGATTTGCGGGTAAAAAAGTGATTCTTTATTTCTATCCAAAAGACATGACTCCGGGTTGTACGGCTGAGTCTTGCAATCTTGGTGAAAACTACAGCATTTTGAAGGATAAAGGCTTTGTTGTTTTGGGCGTTAGTCCTGATCCAGCAAAAAGACATCAGAAGTTTATTGATAAATATGACTTACCCTTCAGTTTGATTGCTGATGAACAAAAAGAGCTGATCTGTGCCTACGGTGTTTGGGGTCCAAAAAAGTTCATGGGTAAAGAGTATGATGGTGTTCACAGAACTACGTTTGTAATTGATGAACAGGGCTTGATTGAAAAAGTCTTCACCAAAGTGAAAACCAAAGACCACGCCAACCAAATATTAGAGTCATACAAATAGCGACACAAATTGACGCAGTGAATTTATTCATTTGCAGATGTAAAGCAAAAAATAATTATGGAAAAGGAAAGAGAAGCTAAATTAAAGGCATTACAACTTACGATGGATAAGTTGGAAAAGACATACGGTAAGGGAGCTGTAATGAAAATGGGTGATATTGCCGCTGTAGATATTGCAAGTATTTCATCAGGTTCTTTAGG
>DLQO01000061.1 GCA_002478765.1 Flavobacteriales bacterium UBA7430 | reverse complement strand
TAAAGGGAAAATTGAATTGGAGCCTACAATGGATGTAGATGCTCTCTTGCTGGCTATTGAAAAGAAATATGCCAATAATAAGCCCAATACCGTTGATGGAGTGAAAATTGATTTTGAAGCTTCATGGGTACATTTAAGAAAGTCGAATACGGAACCCATTATTCGTGTATACACTGAAGCTCCTTCTCAAGAAGCGGCAGATTTGTTGATGAACCGTTTTAAAGAAGAGTTACTCGCTTTGGGAAACTAACTTTGGGTTTTTGTCCATATGCTTGAATCGGTTGTGTGTCCAAAAATATTGCGATGGATCTTTGCGTATTTGAGCTTCTAGGGTTTCTGTAAAAATATCCGTAATCTCATTTTCTTTTGTTTCTTTTGGCTTATCGGTAATTAGACTGATATCCAGCGTATAATACCCACGCTTTACTCGATTAATATCGGCAAATACAATGGGTAAGTCGAACCGTCTAGCCATACGTTCTGCCCCAGTGAAAACGGGAACTTCTACACCCATAAATGACCTCCAATAGCTTTTTGGTTTTGGCATGGGCGACTGGTCAGCTGCCAACCCATAAATGTAGCTGATGTTATTTTTTTGATGCATTTCTATATCTTGGAGGACATCAAAACGTGATCCAAGATAGATCAGATGTTTAGCTCTTGATTTAACAACCAAACGCTCAAAATATTTATTGGATAAAGGTGTATAAACTGCATAGCCTTTACCATCAAGATGATAGCCAATCGAGAGCATAGCTTCCCAACTGGAATAGTGGCCACAAACGAGTACAACCCCTCTGTTTTTTCTTAAATGTTGATTGATTACTTCAAGATTATTGAATTGATATCGCTTCAACACTTGCTTTTTTGTAACCGTCAAGGCTTTAAGCATTTCTATGAATATATCACACAAATGTCGATAAAATGCGCGCTCGATTACTTTGAGTTCTTCTTGGCTTTTCTNNNTGTAAAACTCAGATTCAAATTTTTCCGAACCACTTCAGTTCGATATCCAATGAGTTTGTATAACACGAGATACAGGAAGTCAGCAATTCGGTATAATATAAAGTGGGGTAAAAGCGAAACCCCAATGATTATGGGATAGGTAATCAGGAACAAGAGTAACTGCACAATTTTTTTTAACAAATATAAGTATATTTGAACCCAATAATAAAGCGATATGCATTCACTTCCACCATTAATTTTGACAATCCTTATCGTCAATGTTCTTTTTTCATTAAAGGGGTTCAAGGATACACTCTTTTTCAACCGCTTTAAATTCAGTATTGCTTCTGTTAAAGGTGGTCAATCGTATCGTATCGTCAGTTCTGCTTTTTTGCATGTCGATATGGCACACCTGGGATTCAATATGTTTGCATTGTATCTTTTTGGGGGGCAGGCATTAGCCGGGCTTGGGATGTTGAATTTTCTGATCCTATACTTTTCTTGCCTAATAGCCGGAAATCTTTTTGCCTTGTATTTTCATCGTGACAATCCCTATTATAGTGCAGTAGGTGCAAGTGGAGCCATCATGGGTATTTTATATGCCACCATCTTGATGTATCCAGAAATGAAATTAGCCCTGTTCATCTTTCCAGTGCCGCTTCCGGGATACGTTTTCGGGATTGGGTATTTAGTTTACACCTTATTTGGAATGAAAAAACAACAAGATAATATTGGTCATACCGCTCATTTTGGCGGTGCAATCGGTGGTATACTGGCTACGCTGATCTTGGTTCCATCTGTCATTGCGACTTCGTTTACAACACTCATTCTATTGGTTGTTGTTACTGTGGTTACTGGCTTCATCTTATTTAGGAAAAACTAAAAGTGCCGACAAACGCCAGCACTTTAATTACACCTTAGATATTAGGTCTTACTTGCGGATTACATCTAGTAGAATAAACGCAAGCTTGTCGGGTTGTGAAAAGTTTGGGGTATGGCTTGAGTTTAATGTAAATACTTTTTTCACTTTACCTTCATACATACCTCGTTGTGAAGCTATAGGAATGGCTCGGTCCTCCGTACATTCAATATAGTATTTTGGAATTTTTCCAAACACAGCATCCGTTACTTCAAGCTTGTATCCTAAGGGAGTAGCAGGTTCTGGAACAATGTATGCTTTCGCTTGATTAAAAGCCTCAGCAGGGATGTCATGCGCAAATGCATTTTGCATTGCTTCTTCTTTTACAAAGGCCTGTGTTTGATCTTCAGAGAGAAAGAAATTTTCTACAGCCTTAGAGTCTGGAACACCTTGGACTGCGTCGTAGAATGAAGCACCGTTTGGTAAAAGAAAGGCAGTTAAATAAACCAAGCGATCAATTTTTTTTGGCCGCAATTCAGCGACTCTACTCACCGTAATTCCGTTAAAACTATGACCCACTAAAACTACTTTTTCTTGCTGGCTGTCAAGAATAGCTAGGAGTTGATTTACATAGGTTTCCATCGTAATATCGCCTGCGAGAGTTTTGTCACTTCCATGACTGGCCACAGGTGTAATTACAGTATGTCCTGCAGTTTCTAGCGTTTGAGCTACCTGCTGCAATTGCCATGCCCCCAGCCAAGCGGATTGCACAAGAACATAGGTTTTTGTTTTTTTTGAGGGTACTTCTGTAGGATGTGCCTGAATGAACATAGAAAAAAGAAAAACTAGTGTTAAACTTGAGATTTGAAGTGTTTTTTTCATGATATATTGTTTAGGTTATGAGGCAAATATAAAGCCGCTCATATCCTATAAATTGTGCTAAATGTCACAACCAACTAACTTTTTATCAATTCAATCATTTTAAAGTGTAATTTCAAAAGACCTTCGTCTTCCATTTGTTTTAATAAACGCGAGATGACCTCCCGAGTTGTTCCTAACTCATTGGCTAGTGCTTTATGAGAAATGAGGAGTTTATTGTTGCAAAGTTTTTTGAGTGGATGATATAATCATATAATCGCTCTCCAATTTTTTTAAAGGCCAGGCTTTTATAGGAGATTAATAAATCCTCACAACTCGTAATAAACGATTGTGTAGTGAATCGAAACCAAGATTGATATTCAAAACTCCATTGTTTTATAAAGCGTACGGGTATTTTTATAAGGGTGGTATTGTTTTCAGTTCGTGCATGAACAAGACTTTTATAATCCTTAAAAGTTGCAGCTAGCGATAGGGAATAGGTTTCAAGAGGATTTACGTAGTACAATAAAATTTCGCAGTCTTCTTCTTCTTGCCAAACTCGAACAGTCCCCCGTATCACAATTGCAAGCCACTTGATGTATTTTTCTTGCTCTACAACAAAAACTCCTTTGGGGTAGTCTTCTATTACCGTATGGGTGCGGATTTCCTTTTGTAGTGGAGGTTCTGTATTTTTTAGAGCCTCAAATAAGGTGTCAAATTCATTCATAGCGCTCTGGTTTCGACTTGGGGAAGTCCTATTTTACTTATTCATTGAGGAGCTCTTCAATTTTAGCATCTAACTGCGCACCTCTTAAATTTTTAGCAACGATAACACCGTCTTTATTCAAAACAAATGCGGCAGGAATACTGCGTACTCCGTATAACAATGCAATTGGTTCTTGCCAAAATTTTAAATTAGAAACATGATTCCAATTGAGGCCATCGTCTTCGATTGCACGTTCCCAACTCGTCTTGTTTTTATCCAAAGAAACACCAACTATTTCAAGACCTTTATGGTGCATGCGTTTGTAGAGACGAACTAAGTTTGGGTTTTCAATACGACACGGACGACACCAAGCTGCCCAAAAATCAATGATGGTAACCTTTCCTTTGAGTGATGCTAGGGAAATTATTTCGCCGGTAGGAGTAGGGCCTTCAAATGCTGGAGCAATTTCACCTAGGGCAGTTGGATTGGAGGGAGTGTTGATTATTGCTTCAACTTTTTTACCAGAAACGCTACTTTTTATCTTAGGATCAAAACCATTGAAAATGAGTTTGGCTTCAGAAGAACGCATTGCTTTGGTAGTAACGAGGCGTTCCAAAATCAAAGAAGCAACGTAAGACTGGGGGTTGGAGTTCATGAAATCTCTTTCATACACATTTAAATTTGCCTCTACTGCTTTGTATTCTGCAGTAAGATCTTCTACAAGAATATTATCGCCAAGAGTATTGGCTTCATTTATTTCTTGAACCAAGGTTCTCATGTCTTTTGCAAACCCTTGAGTCGATACTCTGTATTGTGCTAAATTATTGTTGGAAGGAGTTCCAGCGATAATAGAAGAAGCTATGCTGTCTTTGAAAATGTTTATATCAATTGCCCCTTCCTCCAGGATGACAGGAACATTCCCGTTAATTCCATCAAGAAAAATAAAATTGATATCAATCTGATCTAATGAGCCTTTAAGTTCAAAAGACCCATTTACTACTTTAGTGGAGTCTATGGTTATGGGCTGACCGTTTGGCCCCGATTTGATGCGATAAATACTCGAACCATCTGTATGGTCTGTTGTACCATTAATGACAAAGGTATTGGGCTCAAGTGAAGTACACGAGCTTATATAGAAGCTGATTGCGATAGAACAAGCTGCAATGAATTTGATTTTTTTCATGTACAAATATAAGAATTCAACTGATAAAATTCATCTCTAAATCTTAGAATGTGATTGAGTGTACGGAATGATTTCTGATAGTGATTTAATGTAGTATATTTGTGAATCTAATAGACATAATATGGCAGGAAATAGTTTTGGAACATTATTCAATGTAACAACTTTTGGAGAATCTCACGGACCAGCATTGGGCGGAGTAATTGACGGATGCCCGGCAGGAATTGTTTTGGATATCGATGCAATTCAAAAGGAGCTGAATCGCAGGAAACCGGGTCAGTCAGCAATTGTAACCCAACGCAAGGAGCCGGATCTAGTTGTTTTTTATTCTGGAATATTTGAAGGTAAAACTACGGGTACCCCCATTGGTTTCGCTATTCACAATACAAACCAAAAATCTAAAGATTACGGTCATATAAAAGACAGTTATCGTCCATCACATGCAGATTATGTGTACGATCAAAAATATGGGTTTCGAGATTATCGTGGCGGGGGCAGAAGTTCCGCTAGAGAAACAGCAAGTAGAGTAGTAGCCGGAGCCATAGCCAAGCAATTTTTATCGAACATTAAGTTTACAGCATTTGTATCGGCAGTTGGACCTCTTAAAATGGACACGCCCTATCAAGAGCTTAATTTTGCTGCGATAGAAGAAAATCCCGTACGTTGTGCCGACCCAATTATGGCAGAACAAATGGAAGCTTATATCCGTCAAATTCGTAAAGAAGGCGATACGGTAGGTGGTGTTATTACTTGTGTAATTCAAAACGTACCCGTTGGCCTAGGAGAACCCGCCTTTGATAAACTTCATGCCGAATTAGGAAAGGTGATGCTGTCCATCAATGCAGTAAAAGGCTTTGAATACGGAAGCGGTTTTGATGGTTCTCAAATGAAAGGGAGTCAGCACAACGATCCATTCAATACCGATGGGACTACACAATCGAATCGCTCGGGTGGTATTCAAGGAGGTATTTCAAATGGAATGGATGTTTATTTTAACGTAGCATTCAAACCTGTAGCAACCGTAATGCAGGCGCAGGATACCATCGATAATAAAGGACAGAAAGTAGTGATGGAAGGAAAAGGGAGGCACGATCCTTGTGTTGTTCCAAGAGCGGTGCCAATTGTAGAAGCAATGGCAGCTTTAGTTCTCGCAGATTACAGCTTACTTAGTCGAACAAATAAAATTTAGTCTATGAAAAAATTAGCTTTACACTGGAAAATTTTAATCGGAATGGCACTGGGTGTCCTTTTTGGTTTAGTGATGTCATACGTTGGCGGTGGTTCTCAATTTGTTGGAGATTACATCAAACCGTTTGGTACTATTTTCATCAATCTGTTAAAGTTAATTGCAATTCCTCTAATATTAGCATCCCTCATAAAAGGAGTTTCCGATTTAAAAGATATTTCAAAACTCTCACAAATGGGAGGGAGAACGATTTTAACATATATAAGCACCACCTTGGTTGCTGTTGTTATTGGTTTGATTTTGGTCAACACCATACAACCTGGGAAATCGATTAGTTTGGAAACACGCAAAGAATTAGTAGAAGCTTACGCATCTGATGCTAACCAGAAGCGAGAGGCAGCTGCTAAGCAGAGTAGTGCAGGTCCCTTACAAGCACTCGTTGACATTGTCCCTTCCAATATTTTTGCAGCAGCCAGCAACAACCGTAATATGTTGCAAATTATATTTTTCGCTATGTTTTTTGGTATTGGGATTATTCTTATTCCTGAAAAAAAATCATCATCTGTCAAAAGTTTTTTTGACTCTTTTAATGCGGTGATTTTAAAACTCATTGATCTCATTATGCTTGCAGCGCCCTACGGTGTTTTTGCTCTTCTAGCTGCCTTGGTGGTCGAAGCCCCAAGCTTAGAACTCTTTAAGGCACTTGCACTTTATGCTGTTACTTTATTGTTAGGTCTTGCGGCGATGATCGGCGCATACGCATTATTCGTTCGTGTAGTAGTTAAAAAAAGTACTTCCTTTTTCTTTAGAGGAATCGCTCCTGCACAATTACTTGCTTTTTCCACCAGTTCAAGTGCTGCAACACTACCTGTTACTATGGAGTGTGTGGAAGATCAGTTGGGGGTAGATAAAGAAGTAACGAGTTTTGTACTGCCGATAGGTGCTACCATAAACATGGATGGTACTAGTGTGTATCAAGGAGTAGCGGCTGTTTTTATTGCACAAGCC
>DLQO01000024.1:3853-4405 GCA_002478765.1 Flavobacteriales bacterium UBA7430 | reverse complement strand
GCTTTGGTTTTTTTTATACCTTTGATTATGCAAAAAAATCTTTACATCTTCGTACTCTTAATCCTTTGTGTTTGCTGCGGAAAGAGCCAAAAAATGCAACTCGTTGCTGCCTCCGATTCTAAAGTAGAATTTAATAATGTGGTTACTGAATCTGATTCTTTAAACATCCTACTTTACGAGTATATGTACAACGGTGGTGGAGTAGCTCTGGCAGATTTCAATAAGGATGGTCTAGAAGATATTTACTTTACGGGAAATGTAGTTGATAATGCACTTTACCTGAATAAAGGAAACCTAGTTTTTGAAGATATTACTGAAAAAGCAAATGCTTCTTGTTCTGGTTCTTGGTCTATGGGTGTTTCGGTAATCGACATCAATAACGACGGATGGCTGGATATGCACATTGCTGTTTCTGGGAAAGGAGATCCTGAGAAGCGTAAAAATATAGTATTAGTAAATCAAGGGTTAAACGCAGAGGGTATTCCGGAGTTTATCGATATGGCGGAGTCTTACGGCCTAGCATATGATGGTTTCTCCATCAACAGTTACTTC
>DLQO01000024.1:0-3684 GCA_002478765.1 Flavobacteriales bacterium UBA7430 | reverse complement strand
CGTTTCCAATGATTTTGTAACGAGCAGTACAGCGTTCATCAATCAAAAAGACGGAACTTTTAAAGACGATATCGCTACCTATTTCAAACACCAGAGTTTTAGCTCAATGGGGGTTGATGTAGCCGATTTCAACAACGATGGACAAGACGATCTCATTACCTTGGATATGCTACCCCAATCTGCAAGTCGTGTCAAACAAATGTTTCCTAAAACAAATTTTCAGTTTTATGATTTGTTGGAAATGTACAAAGAAAAGCCACAGTATATGCGCAATTGCTTGTATGTAAATACTGACGGGAGTTTTAATGAAATAAGTCAACTGGCGAATGTGTATAATACCGATTGGAGTTGGTCGCCCTTACTGGCAGATTTTGATGATGACGGCTATAAGGATCTTTACATAACTAATGGTTTCCCAAGAGATTTAACGGATCTTGATTTCATCAATTATCGAGGGAGTTATGAGAGTATTTTGGCAACAAATCAGGATTTTTTGGATATGATTCCACGAGTAAAACTTCCTAATGTCATGTTTTTAAATTCTCAGAGTAACCAGTTTATAGACCAAACACAGTCTTGGGAAATGAATTACGATTCCTATTCTTATGGGCAAGCCTTAGCCGATTTGGATCAGGATGGAGATCTGGATATTGTTGTGAATAATCTGAACGACACTGCTTTTATCTTTGAAAATAAACTCTCTGAAAATAATTATTTAAATATAAAGTTAGAAGGTTCCAAAATCAATACACAAGCACTACATGCGACCGTTAAGATCTTTTATGGCTCTGAATTTCAGACTGCCAAAGTAAACCCCTACCGTGGCTATTTGTCCAGTACAGGAACAACCCTTCACTTTGGGTTAGGTACACGAATAGCAATCGATTCCCTTCAAATTTTTTGGAACAACAAAGAATCCAGTACGATTTTAAATCCTTCCATCAATCAATTACTAACCCTAGCTTATGATGAAAGCTTAAAAGTATTACAGTCGCCTGCTAATGAACACCCTAAGCTCTTTTCTGAAGTCTCCGAGGCAATGGGTCTCGATTATACTCACCAAGAGAATAAGAGTTATGATTTCTTTTCGGATGAACTGCAACAACGAGTATACAGTAACGAAGGTCCCGCTCTCGTTGCAGGCGATATTACAGGAAATGGCTACGAAGATATTATCATTGGGGGAGCAAAAGATCAACATACTGTTTTGATGTCACAAGAAGAGACTGGTTTTTCAAAAACCGAACTTACTTTCATCGATACAAAAAAAGAAGTTGTTGCTTTGGCTCTTTTTGATTTTGACGGTGATGATGATCTTGATCTATATATTGGTTATGGCCATAATGGGGTTAATAATCCCGACTTGCTTCAAGATGAAATTGCTTTGAATGATGGAGCAGGAAACTTTACACCGGCAGAAGGTATTTTCCCGACCTATAACGAGGCTACCTCTAGAGTAATTCCTTTTGATGTGGACGGAGATGGCGATTTAGACCTTTTGGTGACCGCACGTGTACGCCCTTTTAACTACCCAGAATCCCCACAAGCCGTTATGTTAATCAATGAAGCTGGGGTATATCAAGATAAAACAAAAGAATATTTACCAGAAAATGGATTTTTAGGGATGCTTTCCGATGCTGAATTGATGGATGTTAATGGAGACGGAATGTCGGATATAATCATAACGGGCGAATGGATGGGGATTGAAGTACTGCTCCATAAGGGTGACCGTTTTGTTCGGGATGATTCGTATTTTCCTAAAAAAATAAACGGAGCTTGGAATTCCATTACCGTTTCTGATATAGATGCCGATGGAGATCTTGACTTGATTGTAGGAAATCAAGGATGGAATAATCCGTATAAAGTAACTAAAGAGCATCCACTGCTTATGAAGTACGCAGATTTTACGGGTAATGGTAAAAACGAGCCCCTTGTTTTTGCTCCCAAAGATGACGTATATGCTCCGATTCATTTGCGCAATAACTTTCTGAATCAGATGCAGTATAAAAAGAAAGCATTCAAGAACTACTCTTTATACGCCAATGCAACTCTCGATGACATATTAACCGAAGAAGAACAGCAAAAGGCAGAAACATTAGAAATTCACACCTACAGTTCTTCCATTTTTGAAAATAGGGGTAATTCTTTCATTCAACACGAATTGGCAGTCGAAGCTCAGTTTTCGCCTGTATTCGACGCAATGGTGGTTGACGTTGGAGAAGCCCAAACTAAAAAGATAGTATTGGTTGGAAACGATAACGCATACGAAGTCTTTACAGGGCCTAAAAACGGTTTTGAAGGCCTTGTGTTGTCAATCGATTCTTCTTTAAAAACCACTGTCGACGACAACAGGAGTACCGGGTTTAAAGTACCTTATTCAGCAAAGCATATGTTGAATGTAAAAGTTTCAAATGAAGACTTGATATTAATTTCACAGAATAATGAAAAATTAGTATCTTTTAAAATCAATAAATAAAATCATGAATAGAAGGAAATTTTTAACGAGATCACTAGCAGCTGGTACCGGCCTCGCTTTTGTAAACCCAGTTTTCGGATCGATCGTAACCCCACAATCCTCTACCGCATCTTTAGAAATATCCTTAGCACAGTGGTCTTTGCACCGCAAACTTTTTGCAGGAGCAATGGATCATTTAGATTTTGCTAAAATGTCGCAAAGTTTTGGTTGTGTTGGATTGGAATATGTAAATGCTTTTTTTAAAGATAAGGCAACAGATCTTCCTTATTTAAAAGAAATGAATCGTCGCGCTGAAGATCACCAACAAAAAAACCTACTCATCATGATAGATGGGGAAGGGGGCATGGCAGAGAAGAATGCTCAAAAAAGACTAGTCAATATTGAAAACCATTACAAATGGGTGGAGGCTGCCGAAGTATTGGGTTGTCATGCAATTCGAGTGAATTTGCATGGTGGCGAAGATCATTTAGATGCTCAGAAAGCGGGAATCGACTCTTTAAACCGATTAGCAGAATTTGCAAAACCCTTTGGTGTTAGTGTTTTAGTTGAAAATCACGGCGGTTTTTCTTCTGATGGGAACTGGCTTGCAGCGGTAATGCAAAATGTTAGTAACGACAATATTGGAACACTCCCTGATTTCGGTAATTTTTGCATCGAACGCAAAGAGCAAGAGTGTATCTCTGCTTACGATCGTTATCAAGGAATGTCAGATCTAATGCCTTTTGCAAAAGCCTTGAGTGCAAAGTCTCATGCATTCGATACACAAGGCAATGAAACTCAATCTGATTTCTTTAAAATGATTAAAATTGCTAAAGAGAATCAATATTCGGGTTATGTAGGAATTGAATTCGAAGGTACTTTAGACTCTGAAGAAGAAGGAATTATAAAAACTAAAAATCTTTTGGATAAAGCAATTGCTGCATCTTATTAAATCAATCGTTTACGTTATGAAACCATTTTCAATCCTATTATCCCTTGTAAGTTTGTTGTTTTTTACGCATTGTGAGCAACAAATCGAAACCCATCTGGAGCAATTTCCTTTAATTCCGATCGCTAATGTGATGGAAGAGACGGGAAGTGCTTTTTTTATAAAAGATAAAACGGTTTTGTATTTCGATGAGCAAGATGAAGACTTGAAACGCACTGCTATTGTGTTGAAGTCAAACTGGGAAGCACAAACGACCCATTCACTCTCATTGAATAAAGGG
>DLQO01000068.1:6727-23695 GCA_002478765.1 Flavobacteriales bacterium UBA7430 | reverse complement strand
GTTATTGATGTGAGTTGGCAAGCACAATGGGGCAGGATTTACGAAACTTTCGGAGAAGACCCTTACCTAACCACGGTTATGGGTAATGCCTTTGTAAAAACTTCTGGGAATGACATGGCGAACCCAGAAAAAACAGCCATCACCTTAAAACATTTGATCGGTTACGGTTCGCCCTTGTACGGTAAAGACCGAAAAAACGCACTTATACCCGAGCGCTTCCTTAGGCAATACTACCTCCCTCCTTTTGAGGAAGCCATTAAGCTGGGGGCAAAATCTGTGATGATCAGTTCCGGAATGGTCAACTCCATTCCTTGTCATGTCAACCAATTTTTAATCACCGACCTACTCAAAGGAGAGCTCGACTACAATGGAATGACCATTTCCGACTGGGGCGACATGCAATTTTTAAATGAATTCCATAGAACAGCGCCTACGCACAAAGAAGCGGTTAAGCAAATGGTGAATGCCGGTATCGACATGTGTATGGTGCCTTACGATGCCAGTTTTGCGCATCATGTTATCGATTTGGTGAATGAAGGAGAGGTTCCAATGACGCGTATTGACGATGCCGTCCGAAGAATCTTACGATTCAAATATGAATTGGGCTTGTTCGATAGGCCGAACACGCATTACGAGGATTATCCAGACTTTGGTTCCAAAAAGTTTGCTAAAGAAAGCTACAACGCAGCATCAGAAGCCATCACCTTGTTAAAAAATGAAGACATCCTCCCGCTACGTAAAGACCAAAAGGTATTGGTAACAGGAGTGGCATCGAATTCATTAAACTACTTGAACGGTCCATGGACACGAAGCTGGAGTGGACAAGACACCAGCTACAACGACAATGAGAAAAACACCATCCTAGAAGCTCTGATTGAAAAACAAGGTTCCGCGAATATCAAATACCTTCAGGGTACTTCATACACGGAGGACATCAACACAAAAGAGGTTGTACGAGCCGCTCGAAAATCGGATTATGTAGTGGTTTGCCTCGGTGAACAACCTACAACAGAACGTCCAAGCGATATCAAGGAACTCTACTTACCAGAAGCACAACGAAATTTGGTGAAAGCGCTTAAAAAAACTGGTAAACCAATCGTACTTGTTCTTTTAGAAGGTCGCTCTCGAATCATCTCAGACATCGTTCCACTCGCGGATGCAATTCTAATGGCCTACTATCCAGGACATGAAGGAGGTAATGCCATAGCAGATGTTTTATACGGTGCTGTAAATCCATCTGGAAAACTACCGATCACCTATCAAAAGCATGCAGCAGCTGCGATGCCTTATTTACATACCGTTACCGATCGAGCAGACAATAACGGAGGGTATACCGATTACGACCCGCAGTGGCCTTTT
The DNA here is from genome assembly GCA_002478765.1 of Flavobacteriales bacterium UBA7430. GTDB lineage: Bacteria > Bacteroidota > Bacteroidia > Flavobacteriales > UBA7430 > UBA7430. The sequence goes on along the minus strand of DLQO01000068.1, from coordinate 22,336 downwards.
GGCTTCGGAATGAGTTACACCAATTTTACCTACGACTCCCTGAAAATTAGCCAGGATTCGCTGTCTGAAATCGACACACTTTTGGTAACCATTCAGATTAGTAATGTTGGAAGTAGAAAAGGGAAAGAAGTCGTTCAACTTTATTTGCGTGATGATTTTGCGAGTCTTGACCCCGATTACGAACGCTTGGTACGATTTAAAAAAGTTGAGCTTGACCCAGGAACATCGCAAGAAATTGAGTTTGCACTTAGCAAAAAAGATTTGGCCTTTGTCTCCGCTGCAAACGAATGGATTACTGAATCGGGCAGTTTTACGCTCAGTACAGGTAACCGTTCGGATGTTTTAAAAACCGTTTCATTTGAATACAAACAAAACCTTAATTAAAACCCATGAAAACAAAACTTATCGTTTTTAGTTCTGTTCTTTTAGCTTTTACTTCGTGCACAACGAATCCAAAAGTCGAAGAGACTCAAACAAAACCTACTTCTGTAGATTCCGTTGCCAACTGGGACGGATGCATGCTTAGTGCCTACGTTTTTCAGGAAGATGGTAGACATCTTCCTGAAAATGCAGCTGAAATAGTATCTGATTTCGAAACACTTGTTGACCATAAGTTGGGATCTGTAATGTGGTACCCTACGTTTGCAGACTCTTTCCCTACGGCAGAATGCAATACGCTGAAAGAGCAAAATGTGATTCCTCACTTGACTTGGGAACTTTTCTTCCCAGACTCAGTGGACTACAACACCATGCCTTTGGAGGGGACTTATGAATTGATGGATCAAGTTCTTGAAGGACAACACGATACGTACATCGAGCAGTTCGCAGCAGATGCAAAAGCCTTTGAAGAAAAACTACACGTACGATTCCTTCACGAATTTAACGGAAACTGGTACCTCTGGGGCGGACGTAAAAATGGAGCTGAAAACGGAGGGCCGCAAAAAGTAGTTGCCGTATGGAAATATGTGGTAGACAAGTTCAGAGCCGTTGGTGCCGACAATGTGAAATGGGTATGGAACCCGCACGGACCAAGTATAGACATTACGACAGATGCCTGGAACAGCCTTGCCAACTACTGGCCAGGGAGTGACTATGTGGACTGGATTGGAATGGATGCCTACAACTGGTACCCAAAAGACCCTTGGGGTGGAGAGCGACCTTATCGTGATTTTGACAACTGTTTTCGCGAACTATACGATGCTTGTTTGGAATTGGGTGATCATCCGATCATGATCGCAGAATTTGGCACACCTGAATTTGACTACGAAGGTGTAAATAAGGCCGATTGGATCAACGATGCCTTGTCTAAAATCAAAAATGAATATCCGAAGATTAAGCTGCTTCTTTGGTTTCACATCAACAAAGAGTTGGACTGGAGGGTTAACTCCTCTGAGGAAGCCTTAAAAGCTTTCAAAGAAGGTGTTAAGGACCCGTACTTCATTGGTAAAAATGAATAAGATTAAGCTACAAAAAAAGCCCTCGCAGATGCGAGGGCTTTTTTTTGCTTTTATATAAACTTACTTAGAGCTGTCACTCATGTGCGTGATCATGTCAATGATTTTGTTCGAGTAACCCCACTCGTTGTCGTACCAGCTGATTACTTTAACAAAGGTATCTGAAATTTGAAGACCTGCATTCGCATCAAAAATCGATGTGTGCTTGTCGGATGTGAAATCAGAAGAAACAACCATATCTTCGGTGTAAGCCAATACACCCGCCAAGTCTCCGTTCTCTGATGCATCTTTCATCGCTGCGCAGATCTCTTCATACGAAGCTTTGTTCTTTAGATTGACACATAAATCAACCACAGAGACGTTGGCTACAGGAACTCTAAAGGCCATTCCTGTCAGTTTCCCACTCAATTCAGGAATCACTCTACCTACAGCGACTGCTGCTCCAGTAGATGAAGGAATGATGCTTTGGAAGGCACCTCTACCCAATCTCCAGTTTTTCGGAGAAACACCATCAATGGCTTTTTGTGTAGACGTTACCGCGTGAACGGTTGTCATCAAAGCGCTGTCTATACCGAAACGGTCGTTAAGCACTTTGGCAATAGGAGCCAAACAGTTTGTGGTACATGAGGCATTGGAAACAATCTTCATGTCTGGTGTGTAAGTATTGTGATTCACACCGTAAACAAACATGGGTGTCTCATCCTTTACCGGAGCCGAGATAATAACATTCTTAGCGCCCGCTTTCAGGTGTCCTTCAGCCAACTCTTTGGTTAAAAAGAAACCCGTTGATTCAATGACATAGTCCACCTCTACAGCTCCCCAGTTCAAGTTCGCCGGCTCACGCTCGCTTGTTACTCGAATTTTTGATCCGTTGAGTACCAAATGATTCCCATCGACAGAAATATCATCTGAAATACTACCGTGAGTAGAATCGTATTTAAGCATGTAAGCCAAATACTCTATATCAACTAAATCATTGATTGCAACCACCTCTACTCGGTTGTTCTTTAGTGCCGATCTTAGAGCTAGTCTACCTATTCTCCCAAATCCGTTTATTCCAATTTTAATCATCGATGTAAAAAATTAATTACGTTTTTGTCTTTTATGTTCAAATGCCCTGGTGTTCTCATCCGCTTCATTTGCGTGCGCTAATTTAACGTATAAATTACACTTTGTATGATTTTCAAGGCACAAATTGATTGCTCCAATTCTATAAAATCTGATTTACTCTATCCGGTACCTAAAGAAAATTAAATTTTGACCGAATAATTATCCCGTTTTATAAAACGAGTATGCTCAGTCTATAAAAAGCTTTAAATTTACTTTAGAAAAGAACCCCACCATGAAAATCTTCTTTACAGCCCTATTTTGTTCATTCTTTTCGATTGCCGTCAATGCTCAGTTCACAAACGTTGGATCTGGAAGCTACACCCAAACATTTCCGGGCGTCGATGCTGCGAATAGAAACAGTTATCCCTCGGGGAGTCCACAAATTAGTGGAAATGCTCTCGGAAATCCGGTCCCTACCAACGATTGGTGGTCCGCTTTGATCAAAGAAGACCACGTAAGCAATCTTTTCAACTACCCCATGACCATGAAAACCGTTTCCAACGGACTTGTGGTAAGCTATATTGTTCCCACACCCACACCAAATGGCAGTTCACAACCGATTGACGACTACCTTCCTATCACCGTTGGTGTGTCTGGGTTAAATGCATCCAAAGCCACCGTCTCTGATTATTCCGATTGGACCGTTACGATGAATTGGAGCAATAGCAATCATCAATTTGAAACCACCTCAGGAATCGGGATGCCATTCCTCTATTTCACCAAAGGATCGTCTGACATCGCACAAATTGAAATCACCAAAGGAAGCGTAACAGTTCAAGGAGAAATGATTACCGTAACAGATGCGCACCAAGGAGCAGATTTTGCGATTTATGCACCCTCGGGGAGTACCTGGACGAAAAATGGAAACTTTTACACCTCCAGCCTCAATGGAAATGATTATTGGTCTATGGCCATGCTTCCGCAATCAATAAGTAACATCTCTTCTGTCGCAGAGACCTATAAAAAGTATGCCTACGTATTTCCGGAAAACACGACCACAGAATGGTCTTATGATGAAAGTAGCTCAAAACTAACCTCTATCTTTACCGTTACACCTGACGTCAAGGAAGGTTTTCAAACGAATGTGTTACAAGGCTTACTTCCACATCAGTGGGATTACTTAGCCCAAAACTCCCCTCAGCCGCAGGCGTTCAGCTACAACTCGATAAGGGGTGAAATAAAAACATTGGATGGAAATACATTTACAGTACAAAACACATTCAAAGGGATATTACCCACCCTCCCCTATCTTAACAACAACAGCGAAGGCTTTAACCCAGCGGCCTTGGATGAAAAAATCGAACAAATACAAAACGATCCACTAGCCACTTGGACCGACTCATACAACGAAGGACAAATGATGAATCGGCTCATTCAAACCGCTCGTATAGCAGACGAAATGGGAGACCTTATCGCCCGAGATAAAATGGTTGCCACCGTCAAAGAACGCTTGGAAGATTGGTTGAAAGCAGAGTCGGGTGAAAAGGCCTTTTTGTTTTACTACAACACTACCTGGTCAGCCTTAATCGGCTATCCGGCGGGCCACGGACAAGACAACAACTTGAATGACCACCACTTCCATTGGGGCTACTTTATTCATGCGGCAGCCTTTATGGAACAATACGAGCCGGGCTGGGCAGATGAATGGGGCGACATGATTAATCTGTTGGTTCGTGATGCTGCTTCGCCTGACAGAAATGATTCTCAATTTCCTTTTTTAAGAAATTTCAGCCCCTATGCCGGACACAGTTGGGCCAACGGCTTTGCGACCTTTCCCTTTGGAAACGATCAAGAATCAACCTCGGAGAGCATGCAGTTTGCCTCTTCGTTAATTCATTGGGGAGCCATCACTGAAAACGATGAAGTTCGCGACTTGGGCATTTACATCTACACGACGGAACAAACTGCGATTGAGGAATACTGGCTTGACATCAACAAACGAACTTTCAAACCAGAATATGGCTTTAGTTTGGCTTCCCGGATTTGGGGAAATGGCTACGACAATCAAACCTTTTGGACCTCGGACATTGCTGCTGCTTACGGCATCGAGATATACCCCATTCACGGTGGGTCTTTGTATTTAGGGCATCACAAAGCATACGCTGAATCTCTGTGGGCTGAGATGGCCTCAAATACAGGAATCTTATCGAATGAAGAAAATGCAAATCTTTGGCACGATACCTATTGGAAATATTTAGCTTTTACGAATCCTCAAGCTGCCCTTGATTTGTACAACTCCAACCCCAACCGAAACTTAAAATTTGGAATTTCAGATGCTCAAACCTACCACTGGCTGCACGCCATGAATGTTCTGGGATCGGTTAATGCTTCGGTTACATCCGACTACCCCATAGCAGCCTGTTTCGAAAAAGAGGGCTCCAAGACCTATGTAGCGCACAACTACAAAGATGTTCCTTTGACCGTTGTCTTTTCGGACGGTTTTGAGTTGAGGGTAGAAGCCCGTGATATGGCTACCAGTAAAGATGTTAGTGGATCGGTAAGCCTAAGCTCAAACCTTTCTGAAATCGACGAAAATGGCAGTGTACTTCTAACTGCGGAGACCAATGAAACTGAAGTTAGCAAAATCGATTTTTACAACGGCACTACATTAATCGGGAGTGATGTCAGCGCTCCCTATAACATGGAAGTTTCTAATTTAGCTTCCGGAATGCAGAGCCTGTATGCCAAGATGTATCTCGGTAATGCATTCACCACCAGTAACGTCGTCAGCGTTCAGGTGGGGAGTCAAAGCTCTTTCCTAACGCCTACAAGCCAAATTCCGGGGACGATAGAAGCGGGGCATTACGATAAATTTCAAGGAGGTAAGGGTCAAAACATTACCTATCTAGACTTATCTCAAGAGAATCAAGGTGATTATAGGCCCGATGAATCTGTGGATGCATTTTCTGACGCACAACAAGGAGCTGCTGTCGGCTGGATTAGTTCCGGAGAATGGATGGAATATACCGTCTATGTAACAACTTCTGGGGTGTACAATCTCAACTTCAATTATGCCTGCGGAAACTCGGGTGGAGGAGGCCCTTTCCATCTGGAAAACAACGGCACTCGAATAAGCTCGGATATTTCCATGTCTTACACAGGAGCTTGGGACAGCTGGAGAGCCAAACAAGTCAATCAAATTGCTTTAAATCAAGGTACACAGGTCATACGCATAGCCATAGACGGTGGGGAATTTAACCTTGGTGAAATGGTTTTCACTTTGGCAGAACCGAACTCGGGCACAAACAATGCCCCTATTGTATCGATGAGCTCACCAAACACTGGAAGTATCGTTTTACTCGGATCCACTCAAACGCTGTCCGCATCCGCTTCGGACACCGGTGGTAGCATCACCTTAGTAGAGTTTTTTGATGGAGCTGTTAAAATTGGAGAAGACAGCACCCCTCCCTACCAAATAAATTGGCAGCCAGCCGTAATAAAAACTTACAGCATTAAGGCCATTGCAACGGACAATGAAAACAACAAAAGCACCTCTTCAAGCATCAGCATCATCGTAAACGATGAAAACACTTGTACAGTTAGTTCCGTAGAAGCCGAACAAGGTACTTTTTCTGAAGGCTATTCGGTGAGTTTTGAAACGATTGAAAATGACGTAATCGTTTCATTTGAATTGTTAGATTCAGACAAAGATGGCGTGGTTAGTTATTTATGGAATGAATTGCCTTTTAGCGAAACACCTATGAATCGTGTTTATGGAACTAAATTTAGTGCGACGCTGGCAAACCAAACTGCAGGCTCCACGCTAAGCTATGCCTGCAAGTTTGCCTATGCGGGCGGCGGGATATCAGTCACCAAGTACTTTACCTACGAGGTAGGCACCGAATTCTGCGAAGCACCCTGCGATAATGAGGTAAACAAACCCAATTCACAAACGCTGCATTTACCTTCCGGCTGGTCTATCTTTTCAAGTTACATTGTTCCCACTGACAGAGAGATTAGAAAGGTTCTCGAACCCCTTATTCTAAACAATCAAATCACCATCGTAAAAGACAATACAGGAAACGCATACCTACCCGAATGGGACTTCAATGCCATTGGGAACATCAGCCCCAAAGAAGGATATCTCATCAAAACAACCAATACATGCACTTTGGAATTATCAGGAAATTATGCCGTTCCGGAAGAACACTCCATTACCTTACCTAAAGGCTGGAATACCATAGGCTACCTACAAATAGAACCAGAAGATGCTCAATTGGTCTTTGATGGATTAATTGTTGCTGACAACTTAGTCATTGCTAAAGATTTTAATGGAAATGCCTTGTTACCCGAATGGGGTTTCAATGGCATAGGCGACATGAAACCCGGAGAGGGATATCAGTTGAAAGTTAAGGACGCCAGTTCCCTTACATACATAAACAAAGACCCATGTAACTAGCTGGATTAATTTATTGGAGACTACCGGTTTTGAATCAAACGAAAAGTTAGGTTAATCCGATGCCCAACCGCCTTTTTTGTTTTTGGCAAACGATGCTGCCAATGGTGCTGTAAACTGCCTTTCATAATCAACACACTGCCATGCTCTAAGGGAATGTTTATTTTTTCCTTGGTTTTTAAATGTCTCAATTGAAACATTCTTGAGGCACCAAAATTGACCGAAACAATCGTTGGATTGAGCCCCAATTCTTTTTCATCGTCTTGATGCCAGTCCATGGAATCGTTTCCATCTCGATACTGATTCATCAATACAGAATTTAATTCCATTTGAAACTTCGATTCTAAATCGGTTTTAATTTTGAGAAGTGTTGGCGTCCATTCTTTTGCATGAAACGTGTTTTTTGAAAATGAATAGCTCTTTCCTGCATCCCCATAAAAGGCCATCAACCTGGGGAAATTGATTTCCCTTCCGAACATATGCATCTTCTCTTGGGTCCAACAGATTCCTTCAATCAAATCTTTGAAGTATGAATCTGCTGAATCCAAATCATAAAAATCAGGAATGTGGATGTACTCCCCATCGGTAATCTTATGTATTACGGGCTTCTTCAACAAAATTTTGGTTTTATGATTTGTAAGTATAAAACAATGCCCTAATTAAATCGTAAAACATGGCTTTGACCGCTCCTGTTAGCATAACGCTCCAAAACCTTAAAACACAAATAATCTTCCAAATTTTTATTTTGGAATTGCTTCACGAAAGCATGGGCATTCTTGATGATTTCTTGTGCTTCATCTGTGTGCGCAGCGTAAAAACGAATTTTCTCATCAAGATCAGAGAAATCATCAGCAATTTCAACATAATGTACTCCGGCCACCAAAGTTCCCTCCATAAACCAAGTTTCTAATTTGGGTTTCGGCATCATGCAAAGAGAATTTGAGGACATGACCCATTTTAAATTTGTTGCGACATCATTACCCTCAGGGCAAAAGATAAACTTATACTGCAATTGTTGCATAACACTTAAATATTCTTTTTGCCAGGGAGCGTCCTCTACAGGTTTATTCGTTTGCCCAACATCACAAAGCGGATGATTCCAATACGCCCTTACGAAATCTCTTCTCAGCGTTTTGTAGGCACCACCGCGCCACACCAAAATATTTTTCTTTTCAGTGAAGGAATAAGGATCGTTCACCCACCTAAAATGGCGGTATTTGTTAAGTTTAAACAAAACGGAATTACCATTCTCTCCGCCGATTGGCCTTGCTTTAAATAAGGTAGGGTGGTCATTTACATGCGTTTCATCACCAAAATGGTAGGCAAACTTTACGTGTGCGTTGAAGTAGTGAAGAAACTCTTTAAGGTCCAAATAATACCCCGTTCCTTTTGTTCTTTTAAAATGTTTGATGGAAGGTGTTTTTTTGGGTATTTCAAACATTTCGTTGCCCTTAAAATAATAATTCAAACGTGTGTTTATAATACTTGGATCTAGCGTTTTTTCCAGATTTTTTATTTGTTGGAATTTCCAATGAAAAAAACTTTTCGGCAATGCATTGTACGCAAAGTTCTTTAGATAATAGGAGAGGTTTTTCATCCTAGCAAAATACAAAATATAGGCTTCAAAACCCTAAAATATAGCTAACTTTAAAATGAAGAAATCACTCAAAAAAATAAGCTCACCTTATTCTATATTAGGCCAGTGATCAATCTTTTCAATACTTCCATCAAGATTATAATAGGTTTGTTCACCTACCATAGTATTTCCAATAATCAGACCATCATGTCTTTTATTGCCATTGGAATACCAAGATTTATTTTCTCCATTAAACTCTCCGTTAATATAGTAACACTGATGGTATACTTGGCCCGATTCAAACCAATGTTGAAACAATCCTTCTTTTTTATAGTTCATATAATTTGCTTCAATTTTTAATTGACCGCTGTCATACCACATTCTATGGACTCCATCCTTAACTTTACCCTCAACAAAGACGCCTACAAGTCCAAAATCAGAATATAACTCCCCATTTATAGGTTCATACTGGTCAATTTTTGATTTGGCTGTGAAGAAATTAAAAAGGTTAACTTTTTTAATCGATACAATAGAATCATAAGGCGAGAGGCTATGTTCTGTAACAAGCATTACCGTCTCATCCTCAGAGTATTTCTTGGGCCCACAAGCGACAACAAATAGTGTAGTAAAAAATAGAAAAAATGTTCTCATAAAGACTGATATATTTTGAAGCGAAAATATAAAAGGAATAAAAAGAAATGGTTAAATGTGTATTAAAACAATGTGAACCCAGATTTTCTTGAATAAATATATCTTTACAAAATATTTTCAACCTGGTATTAGATTGCTAATTATGTAAATATATTTTAACACAAAATCTTTTGCTTTAAACCTTTTTCAACATCAGAATTTATTATGTGTAACATCAAAATTCTTGTAACATCCATATTCAACCGTAAACAGAAATCTCTGAATGCCGCTAGAAATAAAAAACAACAACTGCACAATAATTATTGATCACCCTTTTGAAAACTACTGTGGGTCGAGATTTGATTGGACAGGTAAGATTACGCAACTGCGTTTTCAAAATACTTCTATACTTAGTAGCGAAAACCTATCAAAAAAAAACGAACATGGATTCGGAAGAGGTTTATACAATGAGTTTGGTATAGACTCTCCCTTAGGTTTCAAGGAAGCAGAAATAGGAGAATGGTTTCATAAAATTGGTGTTGGCTTACTCAAAAAAACAAAAAGCGAATACCGTTTCAATGAAAACTACGAAATCATCCCTGCTGCATTTAGAGTAATTACTGAAAAAAATAAAATTATCATTTACTGTACCTCCGATTCTATTAATGGATACTCTTATCGTTTGACAAAAGAAATCGAGTTGTTCGAAAAAAGCTTCTCTATTAAATACATTCTAGAAAATACTGGAGAGAAAGAGATCGTTACGAATGAATACAATCACAACTTTATCGGACTGAACCAAACACGTCTTGGGAGAAATATCCTTTTAAAATTCCCCTTTCAAATGCAGCGTTCGGAATTTCAAGAAATCGTCAATCCGGGGAATAAGGTCAACGTTCATGAATCAGAACTAAAATTTAATGCAAACCCTGAAGAGCCCTTCTTTTTTAGTAATTTATCCGGCAATCAAATGGTAGACGCTCGGTGGGAATTGCAGGATTTGATTTCAAAAATTGGCATTCGAGAAGTAGGAAGCTTTCAAACCCAAAGCATCAATGTGTGGGGCAGTAAGCACGTTATAAGTCCCGAATTATTTATCAAAATTCAAATTTTACCGGGTCAAACTGCCGAATGGTCTCGCACCTACGAGGTTTTTAAATGGTAGCTGATTGCATCTTAAAATCAAAGGGCATTGTCCCGAATCTGTTCAACAACTTCCGGGTTTAACAAGGTGCTTGTGTCACCCAGATTTTCTGCATCTTTGGAAGCGATCTTTCTGAGAATTCTACGCATGATTTTTCCGGAACGAGTTTTTGGAAGCCCAGAGCAAAACTGAATTTTATCCAATTTAGCAATCGGACCGATCTTATCCCGAATCAACTGATTGACTTGATGATGCAACTCTTTTTCTTCGCCTGAATTTACTGGAGATTTGACCGTCAAAAACCCATACAAAGCATTTCCTTTGATGTCATCTGGAAAACCTACAATCGCACTTTCAGCGATCAATGGGTGCTCGTTGATGCAATCCTCAATGGGAGCGGTACCTAAATTGTGTCCCGAAACCAGAATGATATCATCCACCCTACCGGTAATGCGATAGTACCCTTTTTCATTCCTAATGGCTCCATCTCCCGTAAAATAACAGTTCTCAAATTTGGAAAAATAAGTGTCTTTGTATCGCTGATGATCTCCCCAAATGGTTCTGGCTATCGAAGGCCATGGGAAACGAATGCATAAATTTCCTTCCGTTTTATCTGCCTCAATAGGCTCACCATCCGCATTAACCAATACAGGTTGGATGCCCGGAAGTGGCAGTGTGGCAAAGGTAGGAACCGGTTTAACGGCAGTAGGAATAGGAGCAATCATGATGGACCCGGTTTCAGTCTGCCACCAAGTATCCACAACCGGACATTTTTCATCTCCAATATTTTTATGATACCAGCGCCAAGCCTCTTCATTGATAGGCTCTCCAACAGTACCTAATAATTTTAAGGAACTCAAATCGTATTTTGTAACATGACTAAGATCCTCCTTTGCCATGGCGCGAATAGCCGTTGGGGCCGTATAAAACTGATTCACCCGATGTTTTTGTACAATTTCCCAAAATCGTCCCCAATCCGGATAAGACGGAACCCCTTCGAACATCAAAGTAGTTGCTCCGTTTAACAAAGGACCGTAAACTATATAACTGTGGCCTGTAATCCAGCCAATATCTGCCGTACACCAATAAACGTCATCCTCTTCGTACTGAAAAACATTTTTGAACGTATAAGCAGTATTGACCATATACCCTGCCGAAGTGTGGACCATACCTTTTGGTTTTCCGGTAGAACCTGAGGTATACAAAATAAACAAGGGGTCTTCGGCATCCATAATTTCAATTGGACACACCGCTACTGCAGCATCCAAAAGAGGTTGCAACCAAATGTCACGAGAAACTTTCATCGCAACATCGGTATGGGTTCTTTTTGCCACCAAAACACGTTCAACGCATGGACAAGAATCTAAAGCTTCATCGACAATAGATTTTAAATCGATGCACTTATTTCCTCTAAAAGAACCGTCACTGGTGATGACCATCTTGCAGGCTGCATCATTAACTCGAGCAGCAAGGGAGCTTGAAGAGAAACCTGCAAACACCACAGAATGAATGGCTCCAATTCTTGCACAAGCCAAAGTTGCTATGGCCAAATCCGGAATCATGGGTAAATAAATGCATACCCGATCTCCTTTTTTAATGCCTTGATCTTTTAACACATTGGCAAATTTACAAACCCGAACGTGCAATTCTTTGTAAGTAATATGCTCCTCTTTTTCTTCAGAATTATTGGGTTCAAAAAGAATCGCTGTTTTATCGCCACGATCATTAAGATGACGATCGATACAATTTTCTGTAATGTTGAGTTGAGCGCCTTCAAACCACTTGAATTCCGGTTTAGAAAAGTCAAAGTTCAATACATGCTCCCACTTCCTTTGCCAGGTGAAATTATTTTCTGCAATTTCTTCCCAAAAAAGTTTGGGATCCTCAACAGAGGCTTTGTACGATTTTATGTAGTCCGATTCATTTTTGATTTGATACATGTCCTGTGGGTTTATCTTTTGATAAAAATAATAATATTAATGAGAGAATAAATATTAAATGGAGGTGAGTTCAAAAGATCTTCCATTTTTTATTTTTGTTCTGCCAGGTATGAGAATGTTGCAGCAGTATCATTCCATTCCCCAATAAAAAGCAGTGTTATTGCCTACTTTATCGTCCCGTTTTACTGAAACGGGAAGTATTGGCACTCACCTCAAGTGTCGTTCCTTTTATTTCATGGTTCTTTACAATCGCAAGAAGCTCATTAACAATTCCCACAATTAAATGAGCCTTTTTTTAGTAAATTGCTATCTTTGAGATGTTGAACCCCACTTACACAAAAAAGTCTTTGATTAAAGCTAGGCTAACAAAACTTGCTTTTTTATTGTTTGCGACCCTTTGGATCGCGAATCTTTCATTTGCCCAAAGCCAAACAAACCCCTACAACAAAAATGTAGGGGGCTGCTTGGATGTTAAAGCTACAAACTTCAACCCGGCAGCAAACATTCAGGCAAAGGATGAATACGGTAATTTACGCTGTACTTACGCCTCTTGTGATGACATTCCTTCTGATGGATGTCTATACATAAGTTCATTTTCCGAGTGGAACGATTTTTTTGGATCTGAAGATTGCGAAAATTATGGGGGGGCTCCCTGCCTATCGGGTTGTATGGATGAAAATGCGACCAACTTTAATGCCGAAGCAACCTTTCAATCCAAAGATGTCAATGGAAACCTTTTATGTATCTATGCGTCATGCGAGACGACTCCTTCTGATGGGTGTATTTACCTCGAATCATTCGGCCCATATCGCACTGCTTTTGGCCATGAAGCCTGCTTAAACATCGGCGGGAAAGCTTGTGGCGAATACCACATCCAGAAAACAGGGGCTTGTATAAACCCCGCAGCAACGAATTACGACCCCAATGCAACGGAACAAGCCTATGACATCTGGAACAATCAATTGTGCACCTATGCAAGCTGTGATGATGTTCCTTCTAAGGGCTGTTTGTATCCATCATCATTTGCTCTTTACCACGAACATTTCTCAGCTGAGGACTGTATTGGATTCGGAGGAAAAGCATGTGTGAATAGCTTCGAAGGCTGTATGGATAATAAAGCAACCAACTATGATGCAGACGCAAAAGTAGGCGCTGAGGATCAATGGCAAAACTCTTTGTGTCGTTACGCCTCGTGTGATGACATCCCGGATGCTGCAGGATGTATATACCAAGATGCATACGCTGCATTGCGAGAAGACTTTACCGCAGAACAATGCTCTGGCTACGGTGGGGTTCCGTGCCCCTCAAATGGCGATGTTAAGGGTTGTACAGATGAAAATGCAGAAAACTACAATGCAGATGCTACAATTCAAGCTATAGACGAGTGGGGCAACATCGTTTGTACGTTTACATCGTGTGATGCAATCCCAGAGGCTAATGGATGTTTCTATGCAACTGTATACACTGCACTCAAAGATGACTTTACAGCCACAGACTGTGCAAGCTACGGCGGTACGCCTTGCACAAAAAATGTATTGACTGAAGAATCTTTTGGCTTCGAATCAATCAGTCTATGGATAAAACTCATCCTGCTGATTTTAATCTTGTGTCTTGTGATCAAATTGATTAAAATTGACCCGAACAATCGTTCTGATGCCTCTGATGAAATCAATAAAGTTGAAACAAGCGAAGACAAAAAAAATACACCCAGCTTAAATCACGAAGAATGCCTCTTGATCATGACGAGACTTAAAGCAATCATTGAAAAAGACAAAGTCCACCTAAACCCAGAGTATCGCCTAAATGACTTGGCAAAATCATCCAACATTTCTGCGCACAAAGTCTCTCACGTCATCAATCGCATCGAAGGAATCAGTTTTTCTGATTACATCAATCGATACCGAATCAAAGAGGCAAAAATAATGCTTGTCTCCGAAAAGCACAAAACATACACCATTCTTGCCATAGCCCATGAAGTAGGTTTTAACAGCAAAACCGCCTTTTACAACGCATTCAAAAAGCAATGCAATTTATCCCCTACTGCATACATCAAAGAACATCAAGCCAAGGGTTGAAACGGATGAAAGTTAAACCGATCAAACTTGATTTTTTAAAAAAATCATTTCTTTGAACGTTGTTTTTTCGTCTTGTTTTACTCAAACAACACAAACTTCAAATCCGAATCCATCCACCCAATTGCAAACTCTTTGTATTTTTGTAAGGAAGAAGTATCAAAAAGCGTGCATTCTACGTTAAGCGCACGTTTTACAACTTGATATTTTTCAGTATCTTGCTAACTATAAACTTCCCCCACTATGAGAACATTCAAAATCACCTTTTTAGTAAGTCTTCTGATCACTGGTTTTTCCTTCGCACAAGAAACATGGGAAAAGATTTTTGAGGACGAATTCAATGGATCAAGCTTAAACAGCACTGTTTGGACCCACGAAACAGGCACCGGATCACAATACGGACTATGGGGCTGGGGAAATGGAGAATCTCAATACTATCAATCCCAAAACACAACTGTAAGTAACGGAACCGCAAAGATTGTAGCCAAACAACAAAATGTCGGAGGGATGAACTATACCTCATCAAGAATAAAAACAGATGGGAAGTTCACTTTCAAATACGGAAAAGTACAAGCTCGAATGAAAACAGTTGAAGGAGAAGGCTTTTGGCCCGCCTTTTGGCTCTTACCTTCAGGAGGTGGATGGCCTTGTGATGGAGAAATTGACATCATGGAGCAATGGGCGCACAATGGAGATGTAAATGTAACCACCGGAGCTGCCCACGCCGGAACATGCGGTGAAGGAAGCACTTACAGAAGCTTCAACCATAGCATGGCAGGGTCCTACGCAGATGATTTCCACATTTACGAAGTACGCTGGTACCCAGACTATATTGCTTGGTACGTAGATGATCAAAAAGTATTTCAAATCACACCGGCAGATTACCCCAACGACAGATGGCCTTTTAATGACAAAAATTGGTACATCATTCTAAACTTAGCGATTACGGGAAGCGGCCCAAACAATAATACTCAATTCCCTTCCCAAATTGAAATTGATTGGGTGCGTGTTTACCAACCCTCAGATGGCGATTTTAATGGTCATGTAGACATCTCGGGTTGTTTAGATCCGAATGCCAGCAACTACAATGCCAATGCAAATGACCAAGCTATTGACCAGTGGGGTAACGCCCTTTGCGTATATTCATCGTGTGCAGATGCCCCATCTGAAGGCTGTCTTTATTCCGATGCATTTGCGGGTTGGCACGACAATTTTAATGCGAATGATTGTGTTAACTATAACGGAATCCCATGTGAAGGTTCCGGTGGTGGAAATACGGGTGGAAAC
>DLQO01000068.1:779-6683 GCA_002478765.1 Flavobacteriales bacterium UBA7430 | reverse complement strand
GACGCAAATGCAGACAACTACAATGCAGCAGCAACCGTACAAGGTTTAGATCAGTATGGAAACATCGCTTGTAACTTCAGCTCATGTGATGACATACCTGATGCGGAAGGATGTTACTACACGGAAAACTACTCAGCATTCCATGCAGACTTTAATGCAGCCAATTGTGTTGAATACGGAGGAACCCCATGTGAAGGTTCCGGTGGTGGAAATACGGGTGGAAACTCAGGTAGTGAAGGCTGTATTGACGCCAGTGCTACAAACTACGACGCTTCTGCAAGCACTCAATCCCTTGATCAATATGGAAACTTAACCTGTATTTATACATCGTGTAACGACATTCCGGAACCGGGATGTATTTATTCAGATGGTTTTGGTGTTTTCAATCCAGAATTTGATGGAACCGCGTGCTCGGGTTACGGAGGAACCCCTTGTGAAGGATCTTTCACAGAAGTTCCAGGATGTACAGATAATACAGCACTTAATTTCAATCCGAATGCCACTCAAGACAATCAAACTTGTGAGTATTCATCCTGCAAACCCAACTGGGACTTTATTACTACGGACCAAAACCACTCTATTTTCATTAATGGAACATGGATAGACGTCGGTGGAAACCCAATGAAAGAAGGGGCGGTCATTGGTGTATTCTATGAAGATGATAATGGGAATCTGAAAAGTGCAGGTTGGGCTGAGTTCCAAGATGGAACCGTACAGATTGCCGCCATGGGAGACGATAGCTCATCTACGGAAACAGATGGTCTTACATCCAATCAAGAATTTATTTACCGTGTATGGGATACCGAATTGTGTGAGGAATTCTCAGCTTCAATCACCTACTCAGGCGGTGTTGAAACCTATACAACAAACGGTATAACCTTCATCAGTTCGATTACAGCAACGGAAACTCCTTCGGGACCAACAGAGCAAGAATTGAATTTGGTGAAAGGCTGGTCGATCATTTCCACCTTCATGATTCCTCAAGACAAAGACCTAGGTATTATCTTAGAACCTATCATCGATAAGGTAATCATTGCTAAAGATTACGCGGGTGCAGCTTACCTACCAGAATATAACTTTAACGGTATTGGAAACGTCGTTGTGGGACAAGGATATCAAATAAAAACTTCGGAGGCTTGTGATCTAACTATTTCTGGAGATTATGCAAACCCAGAGCAAAACCCAATCAGCTGCGTACAAGGTTGGAACATGATTGGATATCTAAGAACAGAATCTGCTCCTTGTGACATGGTGCTTGCAGATATGGTAGACAAAGTGATCATTGCCAAAAATTCGTCGGGAGCTGCTTACCTTCCGGAATGGAGCTTTAACGGAATTGGACATATGAAGCCTGGTGAAGGATACCAAATCAAAATTACCGATTCGGGAACGCTTCACTACCATTCCAATGACGATGCATACAGACTTTCGTCTCTTGAGCTTACCCAGAATCACACACAGCACTTCCCAAGAGTAGCCCCTACAGATCACAACATGACCGTGATTATTGAAGATGAGGCCTGGGATATACGTCCTGAAATAGGTAGTGAAATTGCAGCATATGACGCCTTGGGTACAATCATTGGTTCTGCGGCCTACTCAAGACCCTTGAGCGTACTCTCTATTTGGGGAGACGATGCCACAACCAGCTCAAAAGAAGGAATGAATCAAAAAGAAATCGTAAGCTTTAAAACTTGGACTTCAGGAAAAACAACCAACTTCTCAGTAAAACACTGGAAAGAGGGCTCTGAAACCTACCAGAGCAACGCAATAAACATTGCTACTGCGATTGAAAGTCACTCAGAGCTTACAAATTCAGCCACTGATGACAAGAGCTTGGTGAAAATCATCAATCTTTTAGGCCAAGAAATCAAAGATCCTAAAGATCGTTTCGATGGTTCAGTTCTATTTTACCTATACGACAATGGTAGTGTTGATAAAATAGTTAAGTAATTAATTCATAACTAGAAAAAAGGGGCTTTTAGCCCCTTTTTTTATTACTCAAAATTGATTAAATTGCTAAATAAACCAAAGCCCCTTATCTCATGAGGTAGGTTTTAACAGCAAAACCGCTTTTTACAACGCATTCAAAAAGCAATGCAATTTATCTCCTTCCGCATACATCAAGGAAAACAAAACCTTTCATCAGGAGGATTAAAATTTAATCCATCAAGATTTTATTTTTAAAAATAGATTCTCCAAAGATTTATTTTTGAGGTCTGTATTGTCAAATAGGACAAACTTGAACCCACCAGATAATAACTTATTTCACCCATGTATTATATTTGTAATTGTTCATATTAAGAAATAGTGACTTTTTTAATGCACGTATTATAACTTATTATTTTTCAGTATCTTGCAATGTATAACCTAACCCCCTAGCATGAAAATATTTAATTACGTCTTCTTACTAAGTATTTTTGCAACCAGTTTTTCCTTCGCACAAGAATGGAATTTGGTTTTTTCGGATGAATTTGATTCAAATGGAGCCGTTGATTCTGAGAAATGGTTTCATCAAACCCAACTTCCAAACGGATGGGGTTGGTACAACAACGAACAACAACATTATACCAATCGAATTGAAAACTCCTATGTGGAAAATGGGATACTTAAAATTGTAGCCAAAAAAGAGGCTTTCAACGATCAAGGACACACAAAAGCATTCACCTCGGCACGGCTGAACTCTAAATTTGCATTTCAATACGGTAAAGTAGAGGTCCGAGCAAAACTACCTTCGGGTCGGGGAACTTGGCCAGCAATATGGACTCTAGGAAAGAACATTATAGAACCTGGGGCTTATTTTACAGGATCTCATGGAACAACGGCTTGGCCTGCCTGTGGAGAAATCGACATCATGGAGCATTGGGGTAACAATCAAAACTTTGTACAAAGTGCTACCCACACCCCATCCAGCCATGGGGGAACGATCAATCATGGCGGTCAAATGATTTACACAGCATCGTCACAAATGCATACCTACGGTTTGGTTTGGACCCCTGAAAAATTAGTCTTTAGCGTAGACGGTGCTGAACATTACACCTACAATCCTCCCGTAAAAAATGCTGAAACATGGCCATTCGATGCCGAACAATTTTTATTGTTGAATTTTGCTATTGCGGAAGATATTGATCCTGGTTTCACTCAAGGCGCAATGGAAATCGATTACGTGAGAGTATACCAACCAGGCAATGGAGATTACACAACCGACGTAACCTTCCAGGTGGACATGAGCAATGAACAGGTAAACCCTGACGGTGTTTATCTGGCTGGAGGAGACTTTGGACAAGACGGGTACCTTATGACCAATCAAGGTAATGACCTTTGGGCCGTAACCATTCCCGTTGAACCTAACACTTCCTACAACTACA
Organism: Flavobacteriales bacterium UBA7430; assembly: GCA_002478765.1. Taxonomy (GTDB): domain Bacteria; phylum Bacteroidota; class Bacteroidia; order Flavobacteriales; family UBA7430; genus UBA7430. The sequence continues at coordinate 3,315 of DLQO01000068.1, read as the reverse complement.
AATTCAGAAACCAACCATCCTATGGAACCTGGGATGGCTTTGAGAGCGGTACAGGCATCCTTGCTGGAGGCTGCTCTTCAGGGAATGCTTACAACGACCGACTTGTTAACGTCGGTGAGAATGACATGACGCTAGACGTAGTGACTTATGGAAGTTGTAGCGATGAAAGAGATTCTGGAAACAACAATAACGACAACAATACCGGTAATGATAACCCTCCTACGGATGTATTATCCATCTTCAGTGACGACTTTGACGATATTCAGGAGGTAGATTTCAATCCGGGTTGGGGACAAAGCACACTGGTTACTGTGGGTGATGAATTGGTGTATACCAACCTTAATTATCAAGGCACGAGCTTTGATTCTCAAGATGTGTCTGATTACGATTATTTTCACTTGGATTACTACACGGACAATTCTACAGAACTAAACATATACGTGATCAGTCTAGATCCAACACGCGACGGAGATTCTTATTCGGTAGACCTTGAATATGGTCAATGGAACAGCATCAAAATTCCACTATCGACTTATCCGAGTGTAGACTTAGCCAATGTACAGCAACTCAAAGTTGATGGAAATGGGACCGTACGACTCAAAAACCTATACTTTGGGAGCAATACTTCTGCAGTCGTTTCAGGATGTACCGATAGTACGGCAGACAACTACAATCCTAATGCCACGGAAGATGATAATACCTGTGAATACGGAGATGGCCTAGTTAATGTTACCTTCCAAGTAAACATGAGCAATGAGACTGTTCATCCTGAAGGAGTTTATTTAGCCGGTGGTGGATTTGGACAACAAGGTTATCTGATGAATGACATCGGAAATGACATTTGGAGCATTTCAATTGGATTAGACCCTAATCAAACTTACCTATATAAATTCAGGAACCAACCCTCTTTTGGGACTTGGGAAGGCTTTGAAAGCGAAGCAGGTCTTGTGAATTGTGGAACAGGTCAATACACAGACCGGTACATCAATCTAGGAAGTACAAATACCATTCTTCCTGTAGTTGCCTATGGAAGTTGTACCGGAAATAGCCCAGGAGGCTCTGGTTGTATGGACCCAAATGCAACCAACTACAACCCAAATGCAACCACAGCAGGCCTAGATGCAGAAGGAAATTCAATTTGCACCTACGACGTCTGTAACACCTGTGCTTACGATGAAGTTTGCATAAACGACGTCTGTGAAAAGGTTGCTCCTGTAGAAACCCTATTGCCTAAAGTTTATATTGACACCGAAAACCAAGCGACCATAAAGGAAAAAACAGAAGGCTACATCAACGGTCTCGTAACGGTTGTTGGAGGAACAAGCATAAAAAGTGGCGCTGCCATCCAAGGGCTTGACTCATTGGTGATGGAAATCAGAGGCCGAGGAAACTCTTCCTGGTATTTTCATCCAAAGAAACCTTACCAGATGAAACTTGCTGAAAAGGCGAAGTTTTTAGACATGCCAAACGACAAAAAATGGCTTTTTCTTGCGGAGTATTCGGATAAAACCATGCTCAGAAATACCATGGCTTTTGATATGGGCTATACCAGTTCATTGGACTGGACACCAGAAGGAGAATTTGCTGAAGTATACATCAATGGTGAATACAACGGAACCTATAACATCACTCAAAAAGTCGAAGAAAAGTCAAATCGCGTTGATATCGGAGACAATGGCTACCTCATGGAAATTGATCAACCTGAAAGGCTTGATGCAGACGACCACTACGTGTCTTCAGGTAGTTTTCCCGTGATTGCATTCAAGGCTCCCGACATCAATGATATCATTGTAGAAAATGGAGCTGCAGCAGCAAATGAAACAAAAAATAGAATCAGCACATTCATCAATGCTTTTGAATCGGCGCTGTATGGAAGTAATTTCGGAGACCCTACATCGGGCTATGCCAAGTACATTGATGTAGAAAGCTTTATAGACTGGTTTTTGATCAATGAAATCACTAAAAATGTGGATTCTAGATGGTTTTCAAGCATCTACTTCAATGTCGTTCTCGATGAAAATAACGAAGGGAAAATTAAGATGGGTCCGCTATGGGACTTTGACTTGTCTTTTGGAAACAACAACTATTCTGACAGTGAGTTTCCGACAGGCTGGTGGGTTAAAGAAAACCCTTGGATTGCTCGTTTGATGCAAGACCCTGAATTTGAGAAACAAGTTAAAATTAAATTCCACGACCATTACTATGCTAAAAAAGACTCTATACTGAACCTGATCACAACATATGCTGAAGCATTAAAATCCTCAGCCGTTCAAAATGACCTACGATGGAGCCCTCATCTTGGGACAGAGGTTTGGCCGAACGCCAATCAGGGTGATGTTGCTACAGGAAATACCGGGCTTGCCGGATACAATGATGCCATTGGTTATATGAAACAATGGTACTCCACGCGAATGGAATGGTTGAAAGACAATTTACCTTCTGTTGAAGGATGTATGGACAGCAATGCGAACAATTACGTCGATGCAGCAACGATTCAACCTGTTGATGAAAACGGCAATGTATTGTGTACGTATTC
>DLQO01000068.1:0-711 GCA_002478765.1 Flavobacteriales bacterium UBA7430 | reverse complement strand
ACAAGTGAAAATTGTGTAACGTATGGAGGTTCTCCATGTAACGAAATCCAAATCACCGGATGTACTGACGCCACTGCAAATAACTACGATTTTAATGCAACGGTTGATGATGATTCGTGCGTCTTTCCTTCGGGAGCTCCTGCTTGTGTTTTAGGTACAATTTACCTTACGGAAGCACACGGAAGTGGAGATCCTGAGGATTACATTGAAATTTACAACTCGGGTACTGAAGATTGTACCTTGTTAGGTTTCACTTTCGACGATGAGCAACCTTTTGATGACCTTACTTTTGGCGATGTGGTGATTGTAGCCGGTGGCTATTTAGTTTTCTATGAGGATGCCGAAAATAGTTTCTCATCCGGAATAGGTAGTGGTGGAGATAAGCTATACTTGGGTGATGCAGAAGGTAATGTTTATATGTTTGAATCTTTGGCCGGAGATCTTGGTGCAACTAACTTTACGGCAGATGGAACGAGATGCGCAGCAGAACCTACTCCTGGGGCTTTAAATTCAGCATGTATTGACTATGCAGAAGGTTGTACAGACCCTACAGCAAGCAATTACAATTCAGAAGCTGTAATCATTACAAATTGTGAGTATACTGCTAATGTACCGGCATGTATACTAGGCACGGTATACATTACAGAAGCACACGGAAAAGGAAATCCTGAAGATTATATTGAAATTTACAACTCAGGCGATGAGGAATGT
>DLQO01000029.1 GCA_002478765.1 Flavobacteriales bacterium UBA7430 | reverse complement strand
GCTGAAATAACAATGGTCGTAAGTTGTGGCGTTCGAGATCAATTGGGTGTTTATGGCCCTCAATTTAGAGTTCCTTTTGACGACGTATACTTTCAGGTATAAGGCTCTTCATTAGCTTTCACGGATTAACGCCCCCTAGTTTGTTAGCAAAGTATGGGCTTTCTTCAAAAAGATGTTTTCCAGTAACAAACAGAAGACTTACTTTTGTGGAATGAAAACAATCGATGAACTAAATTTCAAAGGCAAAAAAGCCTTAATCAGGGTAGACTTCAACGTACCGTTAAGCGATGATTTAAAAATTACAGATGATACGCGTATAAGTGCAGCACTTCCCACCATCAAGAAAATTCTTAATGATGGAGGTAGCGTTATCTTGATGTCTCACTTAGGTCGACCCGAAAACGGGCCCGAGAATAAATATTCATTAAGCCACTTAACAGACCACCTGTCTGAAAAACTAAACATTTCTGTAAAGTTTGTTCCAGATTGTATTGGGTCTGAGGTAAGCTCGGCAACCAAGGAATTGGGTGAAGGTGAAGTTCTCTTGCTCGAGAATCTTAGATTTTATAAAGAAGAAAAAGCTGGAGATAAGACTTTTGCAGAGAAACTCTCTAAACTAGCTGATGTCTATGTAAATGATGCTTTTGGAACCGCTCACAGAGCTCATGCATCCACAGCTGTAATCGCTAACTATGTTGGAAACAACAAATGTTTCGGATACGTCATGGCAAATGAAATCAATAATTTAGAAAAAGTAGTCAGCGAAGGAGAGAGGCCTATAACCGCAATTATGGGTGGTGCAAAAGTTTCATCTAAAATCACCATCATCAACAAGCTGATGGGTAAAGTGGACAAGATCATCATCGGAGGAGGAATGTCGTACACATTTGCCAAAGCTATGGGTGGGAATGTTGGCGCATCACTGGTAGAAAATGACAAGCTAGACCTGGCGCTATCGTTAATTGCTGAGGCTAAAGAAAAAGGTGTAGAATTACTCATTCCTGTTGACTCTCTTAACGCGGATGCTTTCTCGAATGACGCAAACACATCCGTTACCGACATTGACAAAGTGGAAGATGGATGGATGGGTCTAGATATTAGTGACAAGACAAAATTACTTTACCGCAAAGCCATTCTGAACTCAAAAACAATTCTTTGGAACGGCCCCATGGGTGTCTTCGAGATGGATGCCTTTGCTGAAGGGACTAAATTTGTAGCTCAAGCTATTGCTGACGCCACAGAACAAGGAAGTTTTTCTTTAGTCGGTGGGGGTGACTCTGTTGCCGCAGTAAAAAAATTCAACATGCAAGATCGGGTAAGCTATGTGTCTACGGGAGGTGGAGCAATGCTTGAATATCTGGAAGGCAAAGAGCTGCCGGGTGTTCAGGCCATCAATAAATAACAAAAGCGACTCAAATGAGTCGCTTTTTTTTTACAGCACTTGCTCTAAATCCTCAATATTTTGTTTTTGCTTTTCATATTCTTCCAAAACATTGGGATAAATTGTCTCCGCATTTTTTCGAATAGGATGATACAGTAAAGAGGCATCTAAAACCGATTGTTTTACCAGCCTAAATTGATGGTTAATACCGTCAAAAAACAACAGTAAAACAGCTAAAATCAAAAGTGCTTTAAAACCTCCAAAAATTGCACCCATCATTCGATTGACGAAGCCCAGCGCAACCATTTTAATGAGAAGCGTGAGAACCTTGGCGGATAAAGTAACCACGATTACAATGGCGAGAAATGTTACTCCGTATGAAGCCAATTGCAAATAACTAGATTCTAGCTCAATAAATTCACTTAGATAAGTGAAGGTGAACGAAGAAAAATGCATGGCACCGTATATTCCAAGTACTAATGCCAACAATGACGCCAATTCAAGAATAAAACCTTTGCTAAATCCCCTGTACAATCCGTAAAGCACAGGTAACAATAAAATATAATCGAAATAATTCATGGGATAAATTTACGCGGAGAAAAGAAGATTCCAAAGAACATTGTACTTTTGTGCCAAAATATTTCAAATGAGAAATTCAGAATCAAAGGTAAAGTGGGAAAAATTGGTCGAATATGTATCGAATGAATTTGGAGATGGAGAGACTTTAGATCTTCAAGCCATATTATTCCTGGTTGGTATTCAAGAGTTAGGTAAAGGATACCGAGAATTCAGTAAGGACGAGAAGCTGGACTTGCTTCACATTGCCATTTGTAGACTGTTAAGTAATTATGACTACTATGAATTTGAAGGTCGGGATAAGGATGGGTGGCCACACTATCAAACAAATGAAAAACTCCCACCATTAAAGCCTGGAGAGCAAAGTATCTTAATGAAAGAAGCAGCTATATTGTACTTTGAAGAAAACGGAGTCTCTTTTAGTTAATGTCATAAATTGTAACCGTAAGCGCAACTTTTTTATCCTCCTTCAAGATCAACATACTTTCTCCTGACGCATCTGATTTTTCAGCCATTACTTTCATGATGGCGACGTTATCGAAAGAAAATTCAACCGTTCCATCAGATCCTGTTATCTTATCATCTGGCAACGTATCCGGACCGTCTACTCCCACCTCAAGCATTACATTAGCCCCGTTTACAGGAACTCCCTCTGGGTTTACTACCGTTATTTGAGCTTCATAAAAATGATCTACCTCACAGGAGCTCACAAAGGTTAAAATTACAAACAAACAAAAAAATGAGCTTGTGATGGCAAATGTAGTACGTTTCATATGTCCTTAATATTTAGTAATATTGCGCATTATTTGAATCCAAATATACAAATTTTCGCGTACGGATTTTATTACGTTGAAATAATGCAAAGACCATGCTAAACCAGATTAAGGAACATATTTTAGACGTAGAAAAATTCCAAGCGAGTACAGCAGAAGCTGTTGAAGCGTTTCGAATTCAATATTTAGGTAAAAAGGGAATCCTCAACGACTTATTTGCGGCTTTTAAAGACGTTCCTAACAACGAAAAAAAAGCGTTTGGTCAGACGCTAAACGAACTGAAGAACAAAACACAAGAGAAGATTGATGTTTTAAAATCTGCTCTGGAAGATCTCGAAGGTCAATCAGGTAGTGGAATGGACCTAACCATGAGTGCCGAACCACTCCGCATGGGCTCAAGACATCCCTTGTCTATCGTAAAAAATGAAATCATTGAAATCTTTGCACGCCTGGGATTTACCATTTCTGAAGGGCCAGAAATTGAAGATGACTGGCACAATTTCAGTGCACTAAACCTCCCTGATGAGCATCCGGCGAGAGACATGCAGGATACCTTTTTCATTCAAAGGGATCCGGATTATTTACTGCGCACTCACACCTCTTCTGTTCAGGTGCGATTTATGGAAAAGAATCAAGCTCCTATCAGAACAATCTCTCCGGGGAGAGTCTTTAGAAATGAAGCTATTTCAGCAAGAGCTCACTGCATATTCCATCAAATTGAAGGTTTGTACGTTGACGAAAATGTTTCTTTTGCCGACTTAAAACAAACGCTGCTTCACTTTGCCCAAGAATTCTTCGGGAAAGAGACGCAAATACGACTCAGACCTTCCTATTTCCCTTTTACAGAGCCAAGTGCTGAAGTAGATATTTCTTGTAATATTTGTAAGGGAAAAGGGTGTAACATATGTAAATACACAGGTTGGGTTGAAATTTTAGGCTGTGGTATGGTCGATCCAAACGTATTGGAAAACTGTGGTATAGACTCAAAAAAATACACCGGTTTTGCCTTCGGAATGGGTGTAGAACGCATCACCATGCTCAAATATCAAATCAAAGATTTAAGACTTTTCTTTGAAAATGACGTTCGTTTTCTCGAGCAATTTACCTCGGCTTAGTTCCTTAAAAAAGGGCTGCTTATACAAGGGTAAAATCTAATTTCTTTTTTACCAGATCTACCTGTCGAACAGAAATTCGTACTGAATCACCAATTTGATATTTATTTCCTGTTTTCCGTCCCACCAAACTGAAGGTTTCTTTACTCAAATCGTAGTGATCATCCTTCATGTCTCTGATGGCTACAAGCCCTTCACAGAGGCTTTCCTCAAGCTCCACAAACAAACCAAAGTCTGTAACCCCAGAGATGGTTCCTTTAAACTCTTCACCTTCTTTACCGGTAAGGTACTTAACTTGCATGTACTTGATTGAGGCTCTTTCCGCTTCGGTAGACAACTTTTCCATAGCAGAGGAATGCTTACATTGTACTTCAATCTCCTCTTTGTTCTTTACCGAATCCCCGTCTAAATACTTTTGCAACAATCGATGAACCATGACGTCAGGCCAACGTCTTATCGGGGATGTAAAATGAGTATAATCCTCAAAACCCAGACCGTAATGTCCAATATTTTCTATGGTATATTTAGCCTTACTCATGGTTCGAATGGCTAAAAGCTCTACCATATTTTCTTCAGATTTACCCGCCACATCCGAAAGAACACGGTTCATTGAATTCGCGATCTCTTTTGGAGAGTTCAAATTCATTCGATGGCCAAACTGTTGCACGAAGGTAGAGAAGGTTCCAATCTTCTCTGGATCTGGAACATCATGGATTCGATAAACAAAAGGTTTCTTCGTCGGTGTTCCGTCTTTAGCTCTTCCAATAAAACCAGCCACACGTCTATTGGCAAGTAACATGTACTCCTCAATAAGCTTGTTCGCATCTTTAGCCTGCTTGAAATAAACACCCGTAGGATGGTTGGAATCATTCAATCTAAACTTAACCTCTACACGATCAAAAGTAATGGCTCCTTCCTCAACACGCTTAGAACGCATGATTTTTGCAAGCTTATCCATCAGTAAAATCTCATCAGAAAATTTACCTTTCTTGGTCTCTATAACTTCTTGTGCATCTTCGTAAGTAAAACGATGATCAGAATAAATCACTGTTCTACCAAACCACTCTTTCACAATTTCGGCTTTATCATTTAAAGTAAATACCGCTGAGAAACAAAGTTTTTCTTCGTGAGGCCTTAAGGAGCAGACCTTATTCGAGAGTTTTTCTGGGAGCATCGGTACGACTCGATCGACCAAATAAACCGATGTGGCTCTTTCGTATGCTTCATCATTCAAAAGAGAACCTTCCTCAACATAATGAGACACGTCAGCAATATGAATACCTATTTCCCAGAGTCCGTCTTTCACTTTCTCAATAGAGAGGGCATCATCAAAATCTTTAGCATCGTGAGGATCTATCGTGAAAGTTAATACCTGACGCATGTCACGTCGCTTTGCGATTTCGTCTGTTGAAATTTCTTCGGGAATGGCGGCAACGTAATCTTCTACAGTCTTCGGGAATTCGTAAGGCAATCCGTACTCAGCAAGTATCGCATGAATTTCTGCATGATGCTCTCCAGATTTACCAATGACTTTAACGACTTCTGCGAAGGGGCTTTTGGCTCTTTCGGGCCAATCGAGTAGTTTAACCTGAACTTTGTCCCCATTTTTAGCACCATTTAATTTCTCTTTAGCAATGTAAAAATCAGTCCCTATTCTTGAATTGTCAGGAGTCATAAAACAAGTACGAGAATCAAGCCTCAGGTTTCCAACAAATTCAGTTCTTCCGCGCTCAATGACTTTTACAACCAGACCCTCTGGATTTTTCCCGGTGTGCTTTCCGGTAAGTACAATTCGAACACGATCACCACCCAGGGTCTGTCCCGAACTTCTAGGCGGCACGTACACATCCGTTTCTAATTCGTCACAAATTACATAACCTGCTCCGGATGCCGTTTTCTCAATTTTACCCTCATAAAACTCCCTTGATTCGTTGGAAACATACTTGCCATGACCCAACTCTTTAAGAGTTCCATCCGTGAGTAGGTTTTTAAGAATAAACAACACTTGGTGTTTGATAATCTTGTCTTTAACCTGTAAAAGACGGTAAATATCTTTGTGGGTTAAAGGAGAATCATTGCCCTGAAATAGGGTAATAATACTTCGTTTGAGGGCCTTTAAATTAGGTAATTTCTTCCCTCTATTCCTTTGCTTCTTCATCGATAGTAAAACTAACAAAAATCCTGTTAGTTTTCGCGTACAACAAGAAAGCTTTTGGTTAAATTAAAGGTATCTTGTGTATTGTAAACTTACATTAAGTTAACATTAGATTGCTCCCAAAACTTCGTTGTTACCTAGATTTTCAGAGGAATTGAATTGAGGCATAGTATTTGGTAACTTAAAGTATATGCTTAGATTTGTTAAGGGTGTAACCTGTTAACCTCGTACCTTTACCAAGTAAAAAAATGATTTAATCCGTCTCTTTAATTTTCTAACTATGAACAAGTACATTCTTTTTACTTTGACTTTGGTATTATTCATGCCAAACCTTAAAGCTCAAAACTGGTGTGGAACCAAGCCGTTGCAGAAAAAGAGTGCTGAAAACAATCCCGAGCTCAAGGAAGAAATTGAAAAAAAAGAGCATCTTTTTAATTTGTTACAAAACAATCAAAGCGAGAATCGATTAGAAAAAGAAGACTCTTTCGTCATTCCTGTTGTTTTTCACATCATTTATGAAAATGAGAGTGACAATATTTCACTGGAGCAAATCGAAGATCAAATGCGAATCATCAATGAAGATTTTGCTCGATTAAATCCCGATACTGTAAATACTCCATCAGTATTTGCAGAATATTCCGGAGAAACCAATATTCAATTTCGCTTGGCAAAACTCGACCCTGAGGGTCGTTGTACTGAAGGGGTCACAAGAACCTCTTCTCACTCGACTTATAAGGCGCAAAATAAGGACAAACAACTGATACAATGGCCGCCGCAAAACTATCTTAACATCTGGGTGGTAAACAACATCTCTGCGGAAGTACTCGGCTTGGAAGAAGGAGTGGTTTTGGGTTATGCTCAATTCCCAAATGAATTGCTAACCAATCCCGAAACAGATGGAATCGTATTGAGAAATGACCGATGTGGTTCCATCGGAACGGCAGTGGGTTATCAGGGTGTAGGTAGGACACTAACGCATGAAATTGGTCATTGGCTCTACCTAAAACATATCTGGGGGGATGAGGCTTGTGGAAATGATCAAGTACATGATACCCCTAGAGCCAAAGATAAAAATTCAGGCTGCCCATCTTTCCCATGGAGGGTCGGTGGGTGCGATAAGTCCCCCGGACAAGAAATTACACAGGACAAAGGCGAAATGTATATGAACTACATGGATTACTCAGACGGCAGCTGTCAAAATATGTTTTCCTTGGGGCAAGGTGCCCGTATGCGTTCTTCCATTAAGGTTTACAGAGAAAACTTAGTTTCCAAAGAAAACCTTGTAAAGACCGGTACTAACGATAATTACGCAAATGTTGTTTGTGCACCTATTTCAGAGTTTTATGTGAGTAATCATTTCGGATGTACTGGCGATGAAATTCAGTACACCAACAAATCTTACAATAACAAAACGGACAGTACACATATATTAGAATGGTCTTTTGAGGGGGGGAACCCTTCCAGTTCTTCAGAACAAAACCCTGCTGTGGTATACAACGAGTATGGGGTTTTTAAAACGACTTTAAAGGTGAGTAATCAAGCAGGCCAAGGGTTGATTACGAAAGAAAAACTAATATACATCTCTGATGAAGGTTTAGGGTTTCCCGCCCCTTACATCGAAGATTTCGATGCGGCAAACACACCCTTTGATGCCAACATTCAACCCAGGTGGGCTATTCGTGCTACGGAAGATGTAACTTGGGTCATGGATACGACCAACGGTAATCGGGCTTTAAAAATTAAAAGTAAATCCTTCGAAAAGCGGGGTCAAAAACACAGCATTCTAACTCCAAACATCAACTTAAGTGACACCCAAACTCCTATTGCAGCCTATTTCGATATTGCTCATGCCAAGAGAAATGGCAATTCTGACGATCTACTGAAAGTATCTGTGAGTGATGATTGTGGGAAAACCTGGACGACAAAATGGAGCAAAGACACGGAGGAATTGAGTACGTTTGGTACCGGAAATGTCTATGTAAACTATATTCCAGCTCCAGAAGACTGGAAGCAATTCAGCATAAACTTAAACAGTTTTCAAGGCAAAAGTAATGTCAAATTAAAATTTGAATTTTCAGGTGACGAAGGAAATTGGCTTTACTTAGACAACTTTGTGGTATGTAACAGCAATGAGCTGGGCCTACAATCAAACCGCATTTATGACTTGAAATTATACCCAAATCCATCAAAAGGAGATGCTACACTAGAGTTTGAATTGTTTGAAAAAGCAGAAATAGTTTTGAGTTTAACAAACATCTATGGTGCTGTTCTTGCCCAAGAAACTAGGAGCTTCGAGGCGGAACTAAATCGCGTTTCAATGGATGATCTTTACGGAAGACTGTCTCCGGGAGCTTATTTCATTCAGCTCAATCAACAAGGGGTAAAACACACAGAGAAGTTTATCATCATAAAATAAATTACAAGCCATGGTATCGTTACAAAAGCTCTCAGGTTTGGGGGCTTTTTTTACAACAACCATTTCTCGTCTTTAACAGCCATGCGTTAACTTACGAATCATGCCCTTAAAAATGAACGAATGAAAAGGAAGTACAGAAAGCCAATACATTCTTCCTAACAAACCCTTGGGACGGAAAGTTGCTGTTTGTACCAAAGTATCCCCATCGATCCTGAATTCTAGCCAGGCTTCTCCGGGTAGTTTCATCTCGGCAAAAAGCAAAAGCTTCCCTTCCTTTTTATCCGCATACAAAACGCGCCAAAAATCAACCACATCTCCAGCGGCAAGTTTATTTTTGTTAGTTCTTCCTCTTCTCAAACCTACACCTCCAAAAACTTTATCGATGAAGCCTCGAAGCTTCCAAAGTCCATCCGCATAATACCATCCGGTTTCGCCTCCAATTTGCCAGATACGAGCCAAGCAATCTGAACGTGATTCATAAGCTGAACGCTGCACATCTTTATAGCATCCGTATTTAGGAACACGAATAAAATCGGATAGGTTCAGGTTTGATTGGCCTGTTCTTACCAAAGAATCTTTCCAACTGGATACGATCTGATTGCTCTGTATTTTATTAAATGCTTTTCGTAGAGACACCTCATATTTTTCGGGCTCAATATTTAAAATTTTTTCCAAGCGCTTGTCTCTACACACGACTTCTACCTTCATACTATCAACTAGTGCTACGGCTAATTCGTAAGCCGTTGAGGTAACGAAATACAACCAGTAAGAAGACAATCGTGGCGTCATTATAGGAACAATAAAAAAGGAGCGATTCAAACCTCTAACTTTTCCAAAATTAAATAAGATGTCTTTGTAAGAAAGTACTTCAGGCCCTCCCACATCAAATTCTTGATCGTAGGTTTTGGGGTTGAATAACGATTGATTTAAAAAGCGGATGATATCTGTTATCCCGATGGGCTGCGACTTTGTTTCCAACCATTTTGGAGCAATAATCACCGGAAGTTTTTCAACTAAATCTCTTATGATTTCAAAAGAAGCACTCCCCGCTCCAATAATAATTCCTGAACGAAGTGACGTAAAGTGGTAATCGCCCTTCTTAAGTTCCATCTCCACATTTTTTCGTGAAATGAGATGTTTCGACAAGGACTTTTCATTAATGATCCCACTCAAATAAACCATGTGTTTTACTTGGGTCTTATTTAACGCCTCTCTAAAATTTATTGCACATTTTTTTTCTAAAGAAGTATAGTCGCCAGAATTTGACATGGAATGGACCAAATAGTAAGCCCCATCGATGTCCGTAGGGATGTTTTCTAGACTCTTTGCATCGAGTAAGTCGACCTCAATGATTTGAATTTTGGAACGAACGGATTCGGATGGATTGAATCGATCTTTATCACGCACACAACAAACCACCTCATAACCGCGCTCTATGAGAACAGGCAATAATCTTTTCCCGATGTATCCGGTGGCACCGGTTAGAAGAACTTTCACAATTTGATGGGTTTTTTAGCTGGACTAAAATCAGTCTAATTCTTGGTTTAAGATCTAATAAAATCGTAGAATTCATTTCTTGTTTTGGTCGAATCAATAAATTCACCGGTTAGTTTTGAGGTTTTCATCGATGTTCCATGATGACCTATTCCTCTGCATTGCACACAATTGTGAGCGGCTTCAATCATGACGGCGACTCCTTTATTTTCAGGAACTACTTTGTGGAGCGCATCGTGTATACGAACGGTTAGATTTTCTTGGATGGCCCCTCTTCTAGCGTAATGTTCTACAATACGATTGAGCTTACTCAATCCAATAATTTTTTTATTCAGTTCAGGAATGTAAGCGATGTGGGCTTTTCCTATGATGGCTTGGTGGTGATGAGAACACATGGAGATTACAGGTATGTTGCCTTCGAAGATGATACCATCGTAATCGTAATTAGGGAAAGTCGTAATTTTGGGTAAGGCGTTGTAACGACCCGCCCACAAATCATTTACGTAGGCTTTGGCAACGCGTTGTGGCGTTTCCTTGGAATTGGGGTCATTTTCCCAGTCGCATCCTAAAGCGTCTAAAAATTCACCAAACTTAAGGGCTGCCTTTTCTATCATCGCTTTCTTTTGCGTATCGTCTAGAGGTCCATTGGCGTATTGTCCGTCTGCAAAACCGATGTTTCTGAGCTCTGGATTTAAATCAATGATTTGAGCGTTAGCGCTTTCGTCTTGGTTTGTGTTATCCATAATATTCTACAAAGTTATTTTCCGTTTCACATAGTTTAACCCCATGCAGGGTGTTACCCGTTGCCTCTATTCCTGGGACCAATTCTTCAAAAATCTTTACCGCAATATTTTCTGCTGTCGGAATAACCCCTCCCATAAAATCAACTTCTAAGTTTAGGTTTTTATGATCCATTTTTTGGGTTATTTTTTCTTTGATCAAGTCACTCAAAATTTTCATGTCTATGACATACCCCGTATCTTGATCTATGGTACCTCGAACGGTAACGAACAAGATGTAATTGTGACCGTGCCAATTTTTGTTGGAGCATTTTCCAAAAACCTCCTCATTCTTTTCATCATCCCAAGATGGATTGAACAAACGATGGGCTGCATTAAATCGCTCACGTCTTATAACATGTACTTCTTTCATTTTGTATAGCTTTTGTTTAGCTAAGTTATGCAAAACTTTAGTAACTTTACAGGATTAAAGTAATAAAAATAAAATGGATGCACGCAGTATAGATCGTATTATAGAAATGGCTTGGGAGGATCGTACACCTTTCGAGGCAATAAAGATCCAATTTGAGCTCTCGGAGTCTGACGTTATTAAACTCATGCGCAAGGAGTTAAAATTGAGTTCCTTTAAACTTTGGCGAAAGAGAGTTCACAGCGGTGTTAGTAAAAAACATGCACAAAAAAGAAGCGCTTCCATCTCCAGATTTAAGTGTTCCCGGCAACGAAACATCTCAAATAACAAAATTTCCAAGAGGTAAAACAAGATTTACAGCATCAAAAAAGCCCCAAATGGGGCTTTTTTGATGCTGTTTATTTAATCTTGATTCGGATTACCGTCCGGAGCAGGACAAAGATGGAATCCCGGAACATCTTCAGTCAACTTGATCTGATAACCTTGTGAATAGTGTAAGTGACCTAAACCGTTGTAACCAAATTCAGGCAGGTAAGGATTTCCAGCGCCGTCTTTTACAATGACAATCAAGTCTTGAATCGACGAGAATACTTCTGTTACATCTACCGGATTCATGCACGTATATCCAATCATACTCCAACCTTCATTCATATCCATAGGCCTATCAACCGTCGAATAGCAATCGCCATCCAATTGATCTTCTAAATCCGATATGGTATTGTAGGCTTGATCCAATTGGGCTTGTAACATGGCAAGCTCTATTTGTAGGTTATCACTCACATTGGTGTCTAGGTGGTCGTAATAACAAGAACCATTTTCCTGAGTTGCCTGAGGATTGAAATTCATGGCATCATCATCCGTACAGCCTTTCAGCTCACAATGCGCATTATCAGCGTCGTTTTGACCTCCAAAATAAGGATTTTGGGAATGCGCACAACCCTGTTCGTCTTTAACGAGTACCAAGACGAAATCTTCATACAAAGCCGTTAAGATTAGGGTATCAAAGGATTGATGTAGGTCGTACCATTCGGCAGAGTCGTCTTGAAAATCAAGGACTAATGTATCTTGATGAAGCGAATAGCTTCCGTGGTCGTAATAAGTGTCATCCTCCGTATGCTCAATAAGCGTGAATGTTTGGTCGCCAGTAAAGTGAACCGACATCGTAAGAGAATCCATTTGTTCGTACCCATTTTCCAACATAGACACTAAGTTCCATGGACCTTCAATAGGGCTATGACAAGTACTGTTATTTACATCATGTATCGAGTCGTAATGATGTGCTGCATCGTCTTCACACGGATGGGGGTAATCTATCGTATCGTTGTGATCGTAGAAACACGAACCGTCATCTTCGGTTGCATAAGGATTGTAGTTCATCGCGTAATCGTCCGTACAGCCTTTTTCGAAACAAGGGTCTTGCGTCATTCCATTCGAGTGATTGTCCGTTGCGTAATGCGTGCTATCGAAATACGGTTCAAAATCATCATTACACGGATCATGATAGTCCGTCGTATCGTTGTGATCATAAAAACACGAACCGTCATCTTCTGATGCAAACGAGTTGTAATTCATCGCGTAAACGTCCATACAACCAGGCATATAGCAAGGATCTTCCGCGGTGTTCAACATATCAAGAGGCATGGGTCTGTTTGGGTCATCACAATTGTGAGGCTCTTCGCCTTTTACCAATACGATGGTAATGTTCTCATACAAGCCGGTCAGTACGGTGGAGTCTTCATAAAATTGCACGCCGTACCATTCGGCAGAATCTTCCATAAAATTCAGCATCAATGTATCTTTGTTAAACATATAAACCCCATGCTGTGAGAAAGTCTCCGAAGGACTAACCACACTTAGAGTTAAACTTGACATGTACTCAAAATGAATGAACATTTGAAGATCACCCTCCAAATCATTTATGCCATCTTCAATAAAAGATGTGACCTCCCAAGAGCCTTGGATTGGTGATGGACAAAAAAAGTGACCGCCACGTCTAGCGGTATCAAAATGACTGATGTAATCTTTGACGCATGGGTTTTGAAAACCGGTTGAATCGGATGGATTAAAGATACAAGACCCGTCCTCTTCATTGGCATAAGGGTCAAAATTCAAAGCCATCCAGTTCATACACCCTACCATAGAGCAACCGTCTCCTAAATTAGCGTCGGACACATAGTCGGGGCTGTCAGGGTTAAGGCACCCTTTTATGGTCTCAACAGAAGTAAGAATGAAGGTGATGTCCTCTTCAAGACCATTCAACATTAAACTGTCACCTTCCAGAGTATATTCATAAGGCTCTACGCCTTCCTCATCGAATAACAAGTACAACACATCACCTTCGAACAAGTAACTACCGAAATCGGTTTCATGGTCGTAAGCAGATATGGAGGTTACTGTAAAAGTATTTATTCCCTCAAAATGAATGTAGGTCTCTGAACTGTCATTTTGAGGTTGATCGTCATCCTCCGATGAAAAGGCCAAAGCCCAAGTTCCATGTAATGGAGAAAAACATGCGGTATCAAAAGGTATAAAAAGCGAATCTATAAAATCTTGAGGTTCTTTTTGACAAGCAAATGGGTCAAGCAAGCTGTCGCCACATTCCCCGACTCTTCCTAGAAAAGGAGCACCACCAGTATGGTTTCCGAATGTCCAGGAAATTTCATCTGGGAACTCTCCAGCAGTCACTTCTATCATGTGGCATTCCGACATATCCAAGCAAATATCTACAGCGCCCAAAGAATCTGTAGACAAACTGACGGAGGTTTCTCCAATAGACAATTCAGCGCCGTTCCATCCATCACCATACGCATCACTCATATTAACGGTGAATTCGGTACCCGAACAGGTCCCTTCACAATCGTAACCAGACTCAGGACCGTCTCCTCCACATTCCCCACATTCATCAAGTTCCAAACAACCTCCGTCATCATACAGGGCTGAAGGATCAAAGTTACAAGCCAGACTATCGGTACATCCATAGTCAGAGTAAACCCAATCATTGTCTTCCGTGTAAATTTCAGCGTAATCGTTTACCCAATCGTAGAAATAAGAAACACGTGACCAAATTCCAGGAAAATCAGCGTCGGCACAACCGTTGCCCCAACTCGTAGCACCCACCAACAACCAATCGGTATCATCCGCATTTCTTACCACCAAAGGACCTCCAGAATCTCCTTGACAGGCATCTTTACCTCCAAGACCAAGGTATCCGGCACATATCATGGTGGTATCAATCTCGTCACAAGAGTAAGCCCCTGTATTTCCGTTCTCGTCTTGGTCGACGCCACATGCTACGCCATTCGATACAACAGGCAACTCAACGGCTTGAAGAATTCCTGCAGAAGGACCCCCTGAAGAAAGTGAACCCCAACCGGAAGTTAATGCCATCGTTCCAACCTCTTGCAAGTAATCTTGTTCAGGAGTCATGATTGCAATGGGTTGAACATTATGAGTAAATTTTAGCGGTTCACTCAACTTAATCAAGGCGATGTCCGAACCCGTGGTAACATCTGCATAATCAGGATGTACAACGACTTCTGACACCGAATAGGTAACCCCTCCCTCAGCATAGGGATCCTCAGAGCCTAC
Organism: Flavobacteriales bacterium UBA7430; assembly: GCA_002478765.1. GTDB lineage: Bacteria > Bacteroidota > Bacteroidia > Flavobacteriales > UBA7430 > UBA7430. The sequence continues at coordinate 6,797 of DLQO01000029.1, read as the reverse complement.
GCGAACGAACACAGAAGTTTCATCTTCACCTTCCAAGCAGTGGGCCGCGGTAAGAATCCATTGATTGGAAATAACTGAGGCACCACAATAACCATCTCCAGAGGCCGATACTAATGCAGCCTGCCATGGGTATTCGTTCAAGTCAGCTTTTACTCCGCCAACGATGCGCTCTTGAGCTTGTGCTCCAAATGCAGTAAGAATAAATAAAATGAGTGTTAAGCTTGTTTTCAGTATCCGATTTTTCATGGTTTCGAGGGGCTTGAAATTATTTAATGATATTAAGTTGTTTCGTTACGCTATTTTTGTTGCTTTCTAGCTTGTAAAAATAAACACCTGCTGGAAGACGGGTTGCATCCATCGCTATGGTGTGCATGCCTTTGTTGAATGTAGATGCGGCGAGTATTTCGACTTCCTGCCCTAGGGTGTTGGTAAGGGCAAGTCGAACTTTCCCGTCCTTGGGCAAATAAAAACTTATTTCGGTGTTGTCGGTAACAGGGTTCGGTACGTTTTGAAACAACTCCATGTTTTGCTCAATCTCAGTGTTCAAACTTAGTGCTCCTACAACGCTAACCCCATCCTTGGTGAACAAATCGTCTCCACGCTCCCAACGTTTTACTTGAACTTTACTCAGACGATCTTCCGACTTGTCGTAAAACTGAATGCTGAAATTTTCTCCTTTGGTCATCCCTTCTTTGGCGCTGGTCGTTTCATCATCTCCCCAAATGGCTAATCCGGCATGTCCTTTTTGTTCAGGAAGCCAAGCCACAGAGGATACCATATTTTTTTGGGCGTCGTAAACCGCAATTTCATCCCCTAATTCTGGAGATACTTCCCAGGCCGAACCTAAGATGAGTAGCGTATGATTGAGCCCCGTATTTACAGCTTGTGCAAAACGTTCTGTATTCATGGTTTTTCTTTGATAAGAACTCAGTTCTTGATTTTGGGCAAGAAGCCCAGTGCTCAAAGCAATGGTCAGGATTAAAAATCTCATAATAAGTACGTTGTGATTGTGTTGCGTTTTAATTTGACATTAAAAATAATCATTTATTTCAAATCTACCCATAATAAACAGTAGATACTGAGTTTGAGACGCAAAAATAAATCAATTACAAAAGCCTATTAGATATAGGATTGTGGGTTTTGGATCCACCTATTATCCTGATTTTGCAAATTTGCAATTGATATTCAGCAAGCCTATAAAGAAAACGCCAACTTCGAAGAAAAAATCCCATTACATAAAGTCAATCAACAATCCAATCGTGACTTTAATAGGTGGGTAAATAAATGGAATTCTTCGTCTAACAATTCATAAGATTACCTAGAATTAAAGCTTTAGTCGGTATTAATAATGAGGTTCAACTGATCCGAGATTTCACTCATGTAGTCATCACACAAACTGAAACCTTCTATGGATTCGGATAGTTTAACCTGGTAACCCTGTCCGGATAAAAAGTCGCCTATGCCGTTGAATCCGTATTCGGTCAGGTAAGCTTTTCCGGAATTATTTTTAACAATGATGATTTTATCGGTATGCGCCGAAAGCACCTCAATGACATCCTTTGGTTCTGGGCAGCCATATCCAAACATGTTCCAGCCTTTATCCAAACTTATGGATGTGTTCCACACCGCAAAGAGCTCCAAGATTTCATCTGTCATACTCGGAGTGCTTACACTCGCGGCATTGACCACTACTTTTCCTACCATGCCATACTGGGCATGTGCACCCACCGAGCAATCGTAATCGTAGGTGCCCGCATCTGGAAAGGCAATAGACCCCATAGTTCCTGCTCCCTGAGTCGGTAAAGATGCATCTGCAATGGATGTAGGATTCCCGAATGAAGTTCCGGTAACCGTATTCGTATTAAAGTTGACATCATGCGTTCCTCCCAAACTAATCCAAGTCACCACATCGCCCGCAGTAATCGTTAATTCTGAAGGATCGTAAGTAAGTCCGGGGCCCACATACACGGTGTGTGAGTTTTCATCAGGGGCTGGATTAACAATTACTTTTCCAACCATGCCGCCAAGGGCATGAGAGCCCACCGAACAATCGTAATCGTAAGTACCAGAATCTGGAAAGGTAATAGAACCCATGGTTCCTTCGCCTTGAGGAGGTAAAGATGCTTCAACTATTGAAATCGGATTTCCAAAAGAATTTCCGTTTACTGAATTCTCGTCAAAATTTACATCATGATAGCCTCCCAAACTAATCCAAGTCACCACATCGCCCGCAGTAATCGTTAATTCTGAAGGATCGTAAGTAAGTCCGGGGCCTACATTTACTGTGTGCGTGGTTTGGGCGAGTAGCGTAAAAGGTAATAACAGAAAGCCAAAACATACTTTTCTCAACAAAATCAAGGCTTTGGAGGGAGTGCTGGTGTTGTTCATCTTGAATGGGTTTTAACCAAAGTTACGAAAAAATCACATCATCTGATCCTTCAAGCGCTCCATAAGCATTTGCGTAATTCGTTTGTTGAAGTGATTTTGTTGGGCGGCGTAAACTTCGTATTCGTCTATCGTAAACAGTGAAATCACCACGCCGATGAATAAGGCTTTAAGCTTGGGCTGTTTGTGAAACAAGCCTTCGATATGAATCTCTTGCTCTTGCTTGGTAAGCGCCTCAAAATTGATTTTGTAACGTTCACAAGTACGGACAAACATCTGCAGGAAGAGGTCGTTCTGAAATTTCAGTATGGGACGTAACACCCGATTTTGGAAATCCTCTTCGGGCCTTGATTTTTTCGCATCATCAATATTGATTGAGGGGCGACAGGCTAAAAGTTTTTCGGAACGATTCATAGACTCAGGTATCTTTTGGTTGCATGCGTTGCCTCAAAAATACAACAAAGGAAGTAGCTTATGAAGCCCTACCTAAAGTTCCCATAGGAATAAAAAAAGCACTCACAAAATGCAAGTGCTTTTAGGCACTTCTAAAGAACGCAAACACCTTTGTATCTGATAGCCTATGGCCGATTGATCAAATAGTACCCCACACAGATGGTGAGTATGGAGCCTCCAAAAATCAAAAGGTCTTCTGGTGTAGAAAAGTCTGCTGAGAGTTTCAGCATTTTTTCAAAGAACTTCACAATCAAGACGATGATGATCACCTTGATGATTTTGTTTTTTAGCTGATCCAAGCTCTTAATTTTGAGGGTAGAATCTGAAAACTTTCCCTTGGCAAAATCAATCTCGCTGATGAAGAGTTCGTAGACTCCAAAACCAAAAATCAGCAACACAATACCGATTAAAAACAAGTCAATAGAAGAGATGATTCCAAACAATAAATCGTTGTTATTCGTTATGGATGAATCAAAAAGTGGGTTTTTGAAAATGATGGCCTGTACAATATCCCAGCTTCCGATAACAAACAAGGCAATCGAAGAAAGTATGGACAAGATTACAGCTAAAATAACTACGTATCTGAGGCTCCAGAGGGCTTTTTCAAATTTGTTTTCAAAACTAGAATTCATAAAACTGCTTTTATACCGGATTAAAATTTTTGCGGAAGGTACAAAAAAAGCACCTACATGGCTATAAGCGCTTTGTTATGCTTGCCCCTAAGTTTGTACGTTTCCGCTTTACTAAATATGTATATGACATATTGCACATGGGTGTCACTCGAATGCTTTAAAGTTCATCCAATCAATTGGCCTGGACATCAAAACTATATTCGATTATTTCCCGAGATAAGTTTCTACCGCTCCAGACAACTTTTATTTCATCTCCTCCTCGATCTTCAACGCTCATCAAACCATATTGTCCTTCTCCCGGAAATGCTCCGTGGCTGTATGGGCCTCCTTTGTAAGAACCGCTTCGGGACAATGCCCCCGCATGGAAAACAGGAAACCCCTCACCTTCTGTGTTTGAGTAATTGCTGTTGGTTCCGTCATCAATTGCGATCATGTGTGCATCTCCACTTAGCATACACAATCCCTTAATGTCATTATCAACGATGAAATTAGCGATTTCATTTCTTTCTTCTTGATACCACTCCCAGCCATCGTCGCCTTCGCCTTGTTCACTTATCCAGGGAAATGTATTTACCCAAACAATCAAAGGATAGGTTCCCTGAGCTTCTAAAAGTTTGTTTTTAAACCACGCCTTCTGCTGCGAACCCAATACTGTTTTATTTGAAGAACTTGCTCTGTATGGCGTTCTTTCCGATCGGTTGTCCGTTAGGATAAACAATACCCTTCCGACATTAAATGACTGATAGATAGGAACATCTCCCGAGCCAGCATCAAGAGGATAATGAGGAACAAATTCCTGATAGGCCAACCTGGATGAATTACGACCGGGTGCTGTGGCGTCAGAGTTGTTGGGTCCATAGTCGTGATCGTCCCACATGTAAGCCATGGGTGTGTTCTTAAAAAGCCTACCCATGTCCGTCCCGGAAAGCTGATTTTCATAGGCGCTCCGAAATCGATTGATGTTATCTGAGCCGATATCACTGTAATGAAGATCGCCCGTATGCATAAAAAACAGAATGTCGTCATTCGCAATGGTGTTGTATACACTCCCGTTTCCAGATTTACTACAAGCCCCTAAGGCAAAGGAGAAGCTCATGGGCTCATTTGATACCGTTTTAAACTTGCCCGTGTAATTGGTTACGCGTTCTGCATTATTGTCGATTTCTAGACCGTAATAATACTGCGTATTGGGTTCCAATGACCTAAGGTCAAAAGTTACGAGCCTGTTATTGATTGTTGAATCCGCAATTTTATAATCACTGTAGGTTGAGCTGACTAAATCTTTGCGTGTACTCACAACCAAACGTATACTGTCAGAATCCATACTTACTTGTCCGGTGACTTTTGCCGTGTTTTCTGTGACACCACCAGACCACAGGAAATTGATTAAAGAATCGGTCTGCTCATCCAGGGGCTGATCTTGCTGGTACATGAAATCATCCATATCACCGCAGCTGATGATACTGAACAGTATGGTGAAGGTTAAAAAAATCGAGTGCTTAAATTTTCTGGCTAAATCCATGTTTCATTTGTTTGATTGATGCCGGACAAATATATATTTAAATTTTTTATCTGTTTTTAATAGGCACAAAAAAAGCACCTACATTGCTGTAAGTGCTTTGATTTGCTTGNNNCAACTGAGCTAAGGAGGAGTGTTAGCGGTCGCAAATATACTAATCTTCATGAGAAGAAAAAGTCAAATTCAAAAAAAAGAATACCGGAAGATGAAGCGGCTTGAAATTTAGAGTTTTCTGTGCTTTTAAAAGTTAAAACAAGCACCTGAATCAGGGAAAAAGCAGGCTTCATTTAACCTTTAAACGAACTTCTCTACCAAGCTTTTGGCAAACTCCTCAAGCTGTGCGCGCACTCTCCGGAATGCCGCTTCTTTTTCGTCCATAACTTTCGATGGATCTTCAAAATTGCGATGAATGGTTTGCGTCGCCTTAGGGAAAACCGGACAGGTCTCTTTGGCATGATCACAGACCGTAACAATCAGGTCAAACTCCATATGAAGGTATTTGTCCATGAGATCTGAGGTATGGCTCGAAAGATCAATACCGATTTCGTTCATGTAGAATACTGCATCTGGATTGATGCCATGCGTTTCCACACCCGCACTGTAAACTTCAAACTTTCCTTCTGAAAAATGTCGCAACCAAGCTTCCAAAATCTGACTTCTGCATGAGTTGCCGGTACATAAAATAAGTATTTTTTTCATCCTTTGACGCGTAATTGAATTTACATAAATTTGTCCTGTAAATTTAAAGCAATTTGCCAATTATGAAAGCTACAACCAAAGAAATTCAGAATACCATCAGTCCACAGCAGGCTCTTGACTTTTTAATCGAAGGAAATGCTCGTTTTGTTGCACAGAAAAACGAAACGAAAGATTTGATGAAGGATGTAGCGCTTAGTGCAAATGCGCAATACCCATTCGCAAGTGTTTTGAGTTGTATTGACTCTCGCGTAGCGACAGAGCTGATTTTTGACCAAGGTATTGGCGATTTGTTTAATGTGAAAATTGCTGGGAATGCCGTAAATACAGATGTCATTGCCTCTTTGGAATACGCTTGTCACTTTGCGGGATCTAAATTGCTTTTGGTTTTGGGACACACCAAGTGTGGAGCGATTACTTCAGCCTGCCAAAACGTGGAGTTTGGAAACATCACGGCGCTGCTGAAAAAGTTTGATGCGGCCAAAGAAAAAATAAGTCCATACGAACCTACGTCGGACTATGTGGATGCTGTGGCTAAAGAAAATGTACTCCAGTGCATTTCGCAATTGAGAAATGAAAGCCCAGCCCTAGCAAAGNNTAGAAAAAGATGGGAACATCATGATTGTGGGCGCTATGTACGACGTAGCAAAAGGGAAGATTGAATTGGCTCAATCATAAACTTGATGCATTGGGGAACACAAATTTTTCAAAACCATTCGGAAAAGTCGTTCGAAAAGCTTGCGCTCGAAATTTTTCAATTTCAAGCCCAGTCCAATCCCGTCTATCGGAATTACCTTAAACACATCAAGGTAGATCCAAGAAGTGTAAAAGAATTAGACAACGTCCCCTACCTTCCGATTGAGTTGTTTAAAACTCACGAAGTCGTATGCCAACCCCATCAAAGTCAACAAGTTTTTACCAGCAGTGGTACCACAGGGCTTCAGAGCCAGCACTCCGTTCATGACCTATCTATTTATGAACAGAGTTTCTTTAAGGGGTTTGAGCATTTTTACGGCAACCCAAAAGACTACACCATTCTTGCACTTCTACCTTCTTACCTAGAACGCAGTGGCTCTTCACTCATCTATATGTGTGAAAAATTGATTCAAGCT
>DLQO01000069.1:17543-17699 GCA_002478765.1 Flavobacteriales bacterium UBA7430 | reverse complement strand
GACCTCATCTAAAATCATTTTAATTTCCTTGGTAGAAATATCTTCTCCCTGGTTGTTCTTCATGGACTCAGAGAAAAAATACTTAATCAGGAAAGTCCCATAAGGGGTATCTATGTATTTGCTGTTTGCAACTCGAGAAACGGTAGAAATATCCAT
>DLQO01000069.1:0-17532 GCA_002478765.1 Flavobacteriales bacterium UBA7430 | reverse complement strand
CCTATTTCTTCGGCTACGTCTTTAAGAATCATTGGCCTCATCATTCGCTCATCTCCTGTTAGAAAGTAATCTTGTTGTAAGTTCATGATCGCAGACATTGTCAACATCAGCGTATGATTACGTTGGCGTATCGCGTCAATAAACCATTTTGCAGCATCCAACTTTTGTTTGACAAATAACACAGCTTCTTTCTGTTCCTTATTTTCAGAACTAGGAGACTCTTTGTAACCCTCAAGCAATGTTCTAAAGGAATTATTCACCCTCAACTCAGGTATCATTCCCGTATTCATGGACAACTCCAACTGGCCATCCTCAATTGCGATTCTAAAATCAGGGATGATGTGTTGAATCACCTTGCTGGAGCCAAAAGACCCTGGCTTGGGGTTTAACTTAGAAATTTGTTTCAGCGCTTGCTTCAAGAGGTCTTCAGACACCGTAAGGCTTTCACGTAGTTTATCGTAATGTTTTTTTGAAAGTGCATTGAAATGATTGCTAACGATATCACTCGCTAAAGAAATAGATTCTGTATTTAACTTTTTTCTTAGTTGAATCTGCAGACACTCTTGCAAATTTCTAGCGCCGACTCCAAAAGGTTCAAAATCTTGAATGATCTTGAGTACCTCTTCTACTTCTTTCTCATCCGTAATAATGTTTTGCGTAAAAGCCAAATCGTCAACGATAGAAAGCAAGTCTCGGCGTATATAGCCGTCATCGTTAACACAACCAATCAAAAAAGACCCTATTTGATAAAGATGTTCGTCTAAATCTCTGAGTGAAAGTTGTTTTTCAAGTATTTCAAGCGAGCTGGCGCCCATGGATATGGGTATCGACTTGTCCTCTTGATCAGCACTATTATTATTGGCTACCAGACGATAACGGGGTGTTTCGTCATCACTTAAATATTCGTCTACATTTATTTCTTTGGCATCTATATGCTGATCACTCTCATAAGAATCATCTTCGGCATCCACATGATCTGTAACCTCCTCGATCGCAGGGTTTTCCTCCAATTCTTCTTTCACTTTTTGCTCTAATTCAATCGTAGGGAGTTGTATAAGCTTCATCAACTTAATTTGTTGAGGCGAAAGCTTCTGTGCTAACTTTTGATGTAGAGACTGTTTTAACATACGGTATTAAAAATCAGCATTGTTAGGTGTTCGTGGAAAAGGAATTACATCTCTGATGTTCCCCATGCCTGTAACGAATAGTATGAGGCGCTCAAAGCCAAGGCCAAAACCACTGTGAGGAACCGTCCCAAATTTTCTGGAATCTAGATACCACCACAACTCATGCTCTGGGATTTGCATATCTTCCATTCTGGATTTAAGTACGTCCAATCGCTCTTCTCTTTGAGAACCTCCGATAATTTCACCAATTCCCGGAAACAACACATCCATCGCTCGAACGGTTTTCCCGTCATCGTTCACGCGCATGTAGAACGCTTTTATGTCCTTAGGGTAATCGGTAATGATTACCGGTTTCTTAAATTTCTTTTCCACCAAATATCTTTCGTGCTCAGACTGAAAATCAGCCCCCCACTCATTGATAAGGTAATTGAATTTTTTCTTCTTATTTGGTTTTGAGTTTCTCAAAATATCGAAAGCTTCTGTGTAGGTAATTCGCTCAAAATCGTTCTCTACAACAAATTTGAGTTTTTCGATAAGACTCATTTCTTGTCGCTCCTCTTTTTTCTTATGCTTCTCTTCTTCTTGAAGACGCTTATCCAAAAACGCTATATCATCCTTGCAATGAGTGAGTGCATAAGAACATAAAGACTGTAACATATCTTGTGCTAAATCCATGTCTTCATTTAGATCTGCAAAGGCAACCTCCGGTTCTATCATCCAGAATTCTGCCAAATGACGAGAGGTATTGGAGTTTTCGGCTCTGAAGGTAGGCCCAAAAGTGTACACCTTCCCTAAGGCCAAAGCAGCCATCTCAGCCTCTAGCTGACCCGAAACCGTAAGGTTCGTTTCTTTACCAAAAAAATCTTGTGTATAATCTACATCACCTACTTCAGTAAGAGGTGTGTTAACTTTATTTAAGGTACTTACTGCAAACATTTCTCCAGCCCCTTCACAATCAGACCCCGTGATGATTGGCGTATGAACATTTGAAAACCCTCGATCATTAAAGAAGTTATGAATGGCAAAGGTCATGGCATGTCGGATACGAAAGATGGCCCCAAACGTATTGGTTCTAAATCTCAAATGGGCGTTCTCTCTTAAAAACTCCAAGGAATGTTTCTTCGGTTGCAAGGGGTAATCGTCCGGATTTGCCTCACCTAAAACCTCAATCGATGAAGCTAGAAGTTCTGTGGTTTGACCACTACCTTGTGACTGAACCAGGGTCCCCGTTACGGAAATACTAGCACCCGTATGTATACACTTGAGAACATCTTCTGAAATGTTATTTTCAGCGACTACCTGAATATTATTAATCGTTGAACCGTCGTTCAGTGCAATGAAACTAACATTTTTGCTGCCACGTTTCGTTCTCACCCAACCCTTAAGGTTTATTAAACCTGTACCTGCTTGTTGAACTAAAGCCTGTTTTATTTCTGTCCTCTTCATTTCTTCTAATATGTCCTAAATTGATTGAGCAAATTTAATTTTTTTCCACAGAACAAGGCACATGTACACACCTATTAGACTGTTGGGGGTTTTTGCATCGTAATTTAGAGAAATTGTGCTTAATTAAATATTATAAAATTATTGTTGTCTTACTCAAAGATACTAATTTCATTTTTTAACAATTGACTACCCCTTAAAATAAATCATCAATAGAGAAACTATGATGATTCTTTAGTACCTTTGTGGTAATAACCGAAACTATATATCGTTGTCGAAAGAAGTACATCCTATCCTTAGCCAAATTGATTCGCCTAGCGATTTAAAAAAGCTCGACAGCGCTCAATTACTGAAGCTATCAGATGAACTTCGTCAATTTATTGTCAGTATAGTATCCGTTCACGGAGGCCACTTTGGCGCGAGTCTTGGAGTGGTTGAATTAACCATTGCACTGCACTATGTTTTTAACACGCCGTTCGACCAATTGGTATGGGATGTAGGGCATCAAGCATACGGACACAAAATCCTAACCGGAAGAAGGGATGTCTTCAAAACAAACAGAAAATACAAAGGAATTAGTGGGTTTCCGAAAATTGATGAGAGTTCATATGACGCCTTTGGTGTTGGACACTCTTCCACATCAATAGGAGCGGCTCTGGGGATGTCGATAGCTTCTCATTTAAAAGGAGAGAAAGACAAACAACACATTGCTGTCATTGGAGATGGCGCTCTTACGGGCGGACAAGCATTCGAAGCACTTAACCATGCCGGCGCCAGCGACTCTAACTTACTGGTTGTACTCAACGACAATTGCATGTCTATTGACCCCAATGTTGGAGCTTTAAAAGAATATTTAACCGACATCACCACCTCACATACCTACAATAAGATTAAAGATGAGGTTTGGGATTTACTTGGCAAATTCAGCAAGTTTGGTCCGAATGCTCAAGCAGTAGTTAAGAAAGTGGAAAACGCCATCAAGTCTTCCATGCTAGAACAAAGCAATTATTTTGAATCCTTAAACTTTAGGTATTTTGGACCTGTAGACGGTCATGATGTAGAACATTTAGTGAAAATTTTAGAGGACCTAAAAGACATTCCTGGACCCAAAATATTGCACTGTATTACAAAAAAAGGAAAAGGGTACCAACCTGCAGAAGATGGCGACACAACCAAATGGCATGCGCCCGGAGTATTTAACAAAGATACAGGGCAAATATTCAAGGTAACGAAGTCGAAACCAGAAGCTCCAAAATACCAAGATGTATTTGGCCATACCATCATTGAACTTGCTAAAAAGAACGATAAAATTATTGGTGTTACACCTGCAATGCCTACAGGCTCATCGTTAAAGCACATGATGGAGGTAATGCCTGAACGGGTTTTTGACGTAGGTATTGCAGAACAACATGCCGTAACTTTTTCAGCTGGTATTGCCACACAAGGACTTACACCTTTTTGCAACATCTACTCTACGTTCATGCAAAGATCATTCGACCAAGTCGTACACGATGTAGCCATACAAAATTTGAGTGTCATTTTTTGTTTGGATCGTGCGGGCTTGGTAGGTGAAGATGGCCCAACGCATCATGGTTCCTTTGACATTGCCTATTTCAAATGCATTCCAAATATGATTGTATCGGCTCCTATGAATGAAGAAGAGTTGAGGAATTTGATGTACACCGCTCAAGAAAAAAATCACGGCCCCTTCAGCATCAGATACCCAAGAGGCAAAGGGGTTATGCCGGAGTGGAAAACGGATTTTAAATCCATTGAAATCGGTAGAGGAAGGAAACTAAGAGACGGAAAAGACATCGCCATATTATCTTTTGGGCATGTGGGTAATTACGCTCAAGAGGTGTGTGATGACTACGACAAAAATGGCTTTCACATTGCACATTACGATCTAAGGTTTGCCAAGCCTCTTGACCGCGACCTCCTGCATCAAGTGTTTTCTAACTACAATCACGTCATCACACTAGAAGACGGATGCATCTCTGGTGGAGTCGGTTCATCGGTCCTGGAGTTCATGTCTGACCATCAATACAGTGCCTGTGTCTACAGATTGGGGATCCCGGATGAATTTATTGAGCACGGTCCTCAGAAACAACTCCACAAAGATTGTGGATTTGACCCAGAAGGCATAAAGATGAAAATTGAAGAAATTAAAGGGCGAATGAAATTGGCCATTTAAACCAGACAATCTAAATCAGATATAACGAAAAAATCCAATGAACATTTGTCCATTGGATTTTTTGTTTTGCTGGAAGTCTTTCCTAGTTTTTGAATTCGAAATCTTCCATAAATTTCGTGGTATAATTACCCGATCTATAATCTTCATTATCCATCAGTTGAAGATGGAACGGGATGGTTGTCTTTACACCCTCAATGGTAAACTCACTCAAAGCCCTCTTCATCTTTTCAATCGCTTCTTCACGAGTTTGAGCAACAACGATGAGTTTCGCGATCATTGAATCGTAATAAGGGGGAATCACATAACCCGCATACACGTGAGTGTCTACTCGAACACCGAGCCCACCTGGAGCATGATAAGTCGTAATTTTCCCTGGGCAAGGTCTGAAGTCATTAGAAGGGTCTTCAGCATTGATTCTACATTCTATCGCATGGAGTGTCGGCTCGTAGTTTTTTCCGGTAATCGGAATTCCTGCAGCCACCTTTATTTGCTCAGCAATTAAATCGTAGTTGATTACCTCTTCCGTTACAGGATGTTCAACCTGAATACGCGTGTTCATTTCCATGAAATAGAAATTTCGATCCTTGTCTACCAAAAACTCTACAGTTCCCGCGCCTTCATATTTTACGGCTTCGGCAGCTTTTACAGCAGCATCTCCCATTCTCTTTCTCAACGCATCTGTCATGAAAGGAGACGGAGCTTCTTCTGTTAGCTTTTGGTGTCTTCTTTGCACGGAACAATCTCTCTCGGATAAATGACAAGCATTCCCTTGGGAATCACCGATGATTTGTATCTCTATATGCCGTGGCTCTAAAATCAATTTCTCCATGTACATGCCATCATTACCGAAAGCAGCAGCAGACTCTTGACGAGCCGAATCCCAAGCAACTTGAAATTTCTCTAACTCAAAGACGGCACGCATTCCTTTACCACCACCACCTGCGGTGGCTTTAAGCATCACAGGAAAGCCGATCTCAATGGCCAGCTTCTCAGCCTCTTCATAAGTCTCTAGAATTCCTTCAGAACCCGGAATGGTAGGAACACCTGCAGCCTTCATGGTTGCTTTGGCATTTGCCTTGTCGCCCATTCCGTCAATCATTTCAGGAGAGGCACCTATAAATTTTAAATCATTTTCTTCGCAGATTTTTGAGAAATTAGAATTCTCAGCCAAGAACCCATAACCTGGGTGAATGGCATCTGCATTGGTTATCTCTGCTGCGGCAATTATATTCGGAATTTTTAGATAGGAATCCGTACTGCTAGCGGGACCAATACAAACGGCTTCGTCTGCAAACTTAACGTGTAAACTATCTGCATCAGCAGAGGAGTAGACAGCTACAGTCTTGATGCCCATCTCTCTTACAGTTCGAATGACTCGAAGTGCAATTTCTCCGCGATTGGCTACCAAAATCTTCTTAAACATCTTCATCTTTTATGTTTTGAGAAATTAAGATGGATCTACCAAAAATAGCGGTTGATCATATTCTACAGGACTCATGTCATCCACCAATACTTTAACGATTTTACCAGACACTTCTGATTCAATCTCGTTAAATAATTTCATGGCTTCAACAACACAAACAACACTTCCACTAGATACTTCATCACCTATACTTACAAATGCATCTTTATCTGGGGCAGGTTTTCGGTAAAAAGTACCGATCATTGGTGATTTGATTGTGATGTAATTGGAATCTTCATCAGAGTTAGAAGCTGCTGGTGCTTCCGAAGCTTCAGCAGGGATCGCTGGAGCGGCCTGTACTGCTAAAGGGTTCATTCCGGGAGCTGCTACTACAGGGATTTGTTGAAGCACAGTATCTAACTGACCTCTACCTTTTTTAGGTGGGGTTTTGATTGAAATTTTCATTTCTCCCATCTCCAAATCTACTTCGGATACACCTGACTTTGCGACGAACTTAATCAGTTCTTGAATTTCTTTTATATCTAATGCCATAACAATGATTAATGTTACTTTTTGTTTTTTATATTAGTATGCCCATTTAAGGTAAATAGAGCCCCATGTAAAACCACCACCAAATGCGGCTAATACTAGATTGTCTCCTTTCTTTAATTTATCCTCCCATTCCCATAAACACAAGGGTATGGTTCCGTTTGTTGTGTTTCCAAATTTCTGTATGTTCAACATCACTTTATCTGTCCCAACTCCCATTCTCTTTGCTGTAGCGTCAATAATTCGCTTGTTAGCTTGATGTGGAACCAACCAAGCAATATCATCGCCCGTAAGTTGATTCCGCTCCATGATTTCTGCGGATACATCTGCCATATTCGTAACGGCAAACTTAAACACCGTTTTACCATCTTGATAAATATAGTGTTCTTTCGCATCTACCGTTTCGTGGGTAGATGGTTTTAAAGATCCCCCTGCCTTCATGTGTAAATAATCTCTTCCGGATCCGTCACTTTTTAATATCGCATCTTGAATCCCAAGACCATCTTCACTAGGCTCTAGCAAAACAGCTCCTGCTCCATCACCAAATATAACACATGTGGTTCTTTCTTCATAATCAATGATTGAAGACATTTTGTCTGCACCCACCACAATGATTTTTTTATAGGCCCCCGTCTCAATGTACTTTGAAGCCGTTGACAAAGAAAACAAAAAACCCGAACAAGCAGCCATCAAATCGTAAGCAAAAGCATTTTTCGCGCCCACTTTGTCGGCTATGATACATGCTGTCGATGGAAAAATCATATCAGGAGTAGCAGTTGCGCAGATGATTAAATCTATTTCCTCAGCCTTTATGTTTTTCTTTTTCAATAAGCCTTCGACAGCTTTGGCGCCAAGGTCTGAAGAACCCAAACCTTCTCCTTTTAGAATTCTTCTTTCTTTGATCCCCGTACGAGAAGTAATCCACTCATCATTGGTATCTACCATGGTAGACAATTCCTGATTCGTTAATTTGTATTCAGGTACCCAACCATGAATACCTGTAATTGCTGCTGTTATTTTACTCATTCTTGAAATGCTTGTTTAATTTTTTCAGATAATTTTGCTTCTATGACTTCTGCAGTGTGCAAAAGCATATTTTTAATCGCCTTATCATTCGATATCCCATGCCCTACAACAACGGTTCCGTTAACACCTAAAATAGGTGTCCCACCATAGTTTTCGTAGTTGAAACGATCAAAGTATTCGTCTTTTAGTCCTCTTTTCTTTGTCAGTACGTAAAATGCTTCGGCTTGCTTTAAAACAATATTACCCGTAAACCCATCACATACAATTACATCAGCACGATCATTGAACAAATCACGACCTTCAACATTACCAACAAAATTGAATTCATCAGAATCCTTCATTAAATTGAACGCTGACTGACACAATAGGTTCCCTTTTCCTTCTTCCTCTCCAATGTTTAATAATGCAACTTTCGGATTTTTGATGCCATAAACATGCTCAACATACAATGAGCCTAAAATAGCAAATTGATTTAAAACATCGGGTTTACAATCGGCATTAATCCCAACATCTAAAATTAGCCCAACGCCTCCTTGTTCTTTCGGAAGAATACTGGTTAGCGATGGTCTTATCACTCCAGGAATGGATTTGATGGTGTAGAAAGAACCCACCAACATAGCTCCTGAGTTACCAGCGCTGGCAAAACCGTCTATAGATTTATTTTTCAGATGGTGAAATCCCACTGAAATGGATGAGTTTGGTTTCTTTAAGAATGCTTTTGTGGGATGTTCGCCCATACCAATGACATCCGGAGCATGAATGACATCAAAAGATTCGATGTCAGCATCTTCCTTATCAAGCGCCTCCTTAATCAATGACTCATCACCGATCAGTACAATGCGGGAACCTTTTGGTAATTCCTGCAGAGCTAGCAAAGCACCTTTTATAGTGGCAGAAGGAGCAAAGTCCCCCCCCATAACGTCAAGTCCTATTCGCATTTCTTTTAAACTAAAAATGTAGATTTAAACCTCATTAGCTGGGTTTAAATCTACACAATTTCTTTTTACGTGATGTAAAACAAAATAAAAAATCACTTTGGGCAATTAATTACCTTGCTAAAGCAACTACTCAATGACTACATTACCTTTGTAGTACATCTTCCCTTCGTGCCAGTAAGCTCTGTGATATAAGTGAGCTTCACCAGTTGTTGAGCATACAGATACCGTAGGAGCTTCTGCTTTGTAGTGAGTTCTTCTCTTGTCACGTCTTTGTTTCGATATCTTTCGTTTAGGATGTGCCATGTTAAGCTATTCTTTATTCGTTAATAATTTTTTTAATGCCGACCAACGATCATCAACATCATTTGATTCTTCTTTATCTTGGTATTCTGATAATTTTTCCAATACTTCTTGATCACACAATTGTCCGTTCAAGGATTTGTCATGAGCTCTTCTGGAGGGTAAGCCAAGAGCAATGGTTTCGTAAATCATGTGTGAAACATCAATTTCGTGCTCATCTTTACCCAATATAAATATTTCATCTGTGTCTGTATAGTCTTCTTGAGAGAACTTTACGATTCTCATTTCTTCATGCTGAAGGGGTAGCTTTAACTCACCACCACATCGATCACAAAGACTTTCAATTTGACCATTGACACGAAATACTAATTCCATCAAATTAGACCTCTTTGTTAAAACTAAGTCCACATCAAGGTTCCCATTTTGTAATTCAGTATTATCAAACTCATCAAAGAACTGCCCATTAACTTGAAATTGATACGGATGATCTCCTAGCTTAAGCCCTACAATGGGTATAATGAAGTCCGTTAACGCATCCATTCGTAATAGTTTTTGGGTCTGCAAAGATAGAAATATTTTTTGTTAATAAAACTAATCCTTCCACAGCTATTTAGTTAAATAAATGTCTCTACGATTTTTTAGACTTAGACTGCCACTTTTTATTGACGACCAACTGAGTTTTTAAGGGGTTTTGACTCCAAAGAACATGCTCACTTCTGTTCTTAAAAATTTTGCATGCTGTATAAACAGCTTCTCTAAAGGAAGACTCTTGGGCTTCATTTTTTCCCGCCAAGTCGTATGCTGTTCCATGATCAGGCGAAGTTCTTACAACCGATAAGCCTGCCGTAAAGTTGACCCCTTTGTTGAAGGACATTGTTTTGAAAGGAATTAAACCTTGATCGTGATACATCGCTAGTACCGCATCAAACTGAAGAAAGGTATCCGAAGCAAAAAAGCTGTCCGCGGAATAAGGCCCGTAAACCAGCTTCCCATCATCGAATGCCTTTTTTATTGCAGGTGCAACAATTTGTTCATCCTCCTTGCCGATTACGCCTTGATCACCGCTATGAGGATTCAACCCCAATACAGCAATTTTTGGTTTTCGAATTTTAAAATCACGCTTCAAGGACAGCTCCATTTGAGCTACTTTTTTTAAAATCTTTTCTTCTGAAATAGCTGCCGCAACTTCTGATATGGAGATATGCCCTGTAACAACCCCTATACGTAAAGAATTAGCAACCATGAACATAAGTGCATCACTCCCCTCAAATTCTTCTGCTAAATACTCCGTGTGTCCCGGGAATTTGAATTCTTCAGACTGTATATTGTGCTTGTTAATAGGTGCCGTAACCAGAGCGTCCACTTCCCCCTTCTTTAAGGCATCAACAGCAGCTGTTAATGACTTCAGGGCAAAGGCTCCTCCTTCACTTGTTTCTTCACCGATCGACAAATTCACTTCCTCATCCCAGCAGTTGATAAGATTGGCTCTGTTGGATGCAATTTTCGAGCTAGACTTTACAAAATTGAATCTAAAGTTTTTGATGCCTACCTCTTTTTGGTAAGCCATAGCATAACTAGAGGACGCATATATGACAGGCGTACACAAATCAAAAATACGACTGTCGGAAAAAGCTTTCATAATAACCTCTAGACCGATCCCATTAACATCTCCAACAGAGATGCCCAATCGCACTTTCTTTGACTTCATTTCAGTTCTCATATCCTTCCTAATTAATGTGTTGAGTCATGGCTCAAATTAAAGCATTGTATGGGTTAAAAATTACTTTTACTCAATAAAAAATCAAACATCATTCGAACACCTGTTCCAGTTCCCCCTTTGAGTCTGTAATGATCATCTTGTACGAGAAAAGCCGGACCAGCTATATCAAAGTGCATCCAAGGGTAATCAGTAAAATACTCTAAGAATTTCCCAGCAGTAATCTGGCCTGCCTCGGCTGGACCTAAATTTTTTAAATCTGCTATTTCCGATTTCAAAAGCTCCCCATACTCATCCCAGAATGGCATCATAGCCAATCGCTCGTAAGTTTTCATACCACTATCAAGCAACCTCTGCTGATCTTCTGAACTTGCCGAACCCATACCAACAATGCCATACTTTCCGATTGCCCTAACAGCTGCTCCGGTTAAAGTAGCAAAATCTACAACCAACTCAGGATCATATCTCTTTGCATAAGTAAGAGCATCAGCCATAACCAAACGACCTTCGGCATCGGTATTTAAAACCTCTACAGAACTCCCGTCCATCATGTAAATAACATCTCCAGGAGCATAAGCGCTGAGTCCAGGCCGATTTTCAGTAGCAGGAATCAACCCTACCACGTGAACAGGGATCTTAGCCTCAGCCAAAGCATACATTACGCCTACTACAGTAGCCGCACCCCCCATATCGCATTTCATCATATCCATAGAATTTGATGTGGGCTTCAAACTCAATCCTCCGGTATCATAAACGATTCCCTTTCCTACAAGGACTATGGGCTTTGAATTCCTCGCTCCCTCCGGATTGTAGGTAAGCACATTAAACGTTGGTGGCTCAACCGCCCCCTTATTCACAGCAAGTAAACCGCCCATGTGAAGCGCCTCAATTTGTTTTTCATGAAGAACTTCAACATCAAACCCTACTGCATCCCCAAGTGTCATCATGTCCTCTGAAAACTGTAGAGCTGTTAGGTAAGATAAAGGCTCATTTACAAAATCACGGGCGTGCATTGTCCCTGAAATTACTGCATTCATGTTTTGAATCACTGTATCTTCAGCATCGACATGAATGAATTTGAGCGTGTTTTGTTTCGATTCAGAATCCGAAAAATACTTTAAAAACTGATAGTTCGCCAAAGCCATTCCCTCTGCAATGTAGATTGATAAATTACATGTTGTTAAGTCGATAATCGATACACAAGCAATAGCACCATTGTTACATTTTACTGCGATTTTCGCACCTCTTTTTCTCGCATCTTCCAACAACGCAAACGGATCCAAACATGTGTCTAAACACTCCACAAAGACATACCTTGTGTACTGATTTACTTCAACGGAAGTCTTACCATCGTTCAGTTGACGCTTTATAAATTTCAATTCATTTGCACTCAAATCAAACTTAGACCAATCTGAATTTGGAGTTACCAAAAGAATTAAATCCCCCTTTGTAGAATACTCCTTAGCTTTATGGATAATGCTGTGCATTTTTTCGTTAATTTTGTGTTGTAAAAATAGGTATTTTAATGGAGACAGGGAAGCTATTAGATCGTGCATTAAGATTTGACAAACTGAGTGCTGAAGAAGGGTTATTCCTTTTTGAAAACGCTGCTACTACAGATTTAATATTTGTTGCAGACACTTTAAGAAAGAAACAAGTTCCGGGAAATAAAGTCACTTGGATTATTGATCGCAATGCAAATACGACCAACGTATGTATTGCCAATTGTAAATTCTGCAACTTCTTCAGAGTTCCAGGACACAAAGAAGCTTATACAACTACCATAGAAGAATATACCCTTAAGATCGAAGAGACCATTCGATATGGAGGAGAGCAACTTCTTCTCCAAGGGGGGCATCATCCGGGTTTAGGTCTGGACTTTTACTGTGATTTATTTCGAGAAATAAAAAAAAGATTCCCACACATCAAACTACATGCTCTCGGACCCCCAGAAATTGCTCACATCAGTAAAATTGATCAACTGAGCCACCGAGAGGTTTTAAAACGTCTTATGGAGGCGGGCTTAGACAGCCTTCCGGGCGCAGGTGCAGAAATTCTCGACGATAGAGTTCGTCGAATGATCTCTAAAGGGAAATGCGGTGCACAAGAGTGGCTTGACGTGATGCGTGAAGCGCACAAACTTAACCTAACCACCTCCGCTACGATGATGTTTGGTCATGTTGAAACCCTTTTGGAGCGCTTTGAGCATCTGGTTAAAATTAGAGAAGTGCAGTCTGAAAAACCAGACGATACAAATGGATTTCTCGCATTTATTCCGTGGCCCTTCCAGGACGACGGCACTCTGCTAAAACGTGTTCGAGGAGTTTCTAACAATGTAGATGCGGATGAGTACATTCGCATGGTGGCTTTGTCAAGAATCATGCTACCAAACGTCAAAAACATCCAAGCTTCTTGGTTAACGGTTGGAAAAGATGTTGGGCAAATGTGCCTCCATGCTGGAGCCAATGATTTCGGATCAATCATGATAGAAGAAAATGTAGTTTCTGCCGCTGGAGCACCTCACAGGTTTACCGCATCAAGCATGCAAGAAGCCATTCGAGAAGCGGGCTTTGAACCTCAACTAAGAAATCAACAATACGAGCACAGAGATCTACCAGAAGTCATGGAAGATCAGGTAATTAACTACTAAAAAAAGTACGAAGTTATGTTTACAGGGATTATTGAACAATTGGGTCATGTAAAAGAAATCACCTCTGAAGGGGGTAACATACACATTACAGTTCAAGCTTCCTTGACGTCAGAACTTAAAATAGATCAAAGTGTTGCTCACAATGGTGTATGCCTCACCGTTGTATCTATTGATGGAAATAACTACACAGTAACCGCTATACAAGAAACCCTTGAAAAGACAAATCTCTGCGATTTAGAAGTAGGAACTGTCCTTAATTTAGAACGCTGCATGAAATTGAGTGATCGACTTGACGGTCATATCGTCCAAGGACACGTGGACACTACAGCTGTTTGCTCAAAAATAGTGACCGAAGACGGCTCTTGGGTTTTTCACTTCTCTTATGAAAAAAAATCTCCGTCGGAAATTACCGTAGAAAAAGGTTCGATATGCGTAAACGGTACGAGCCTGACTGTCGTAAACTCAAAAGAAAACACTTTCTCGGTATGCATCATACCTTACACATATGAAAACACCTGTTTCAAAAATCTAAATGAAGGGGATCGAGTTAACTTGGAGTTTGACATCATTGGAAAATACATCGCCAGTTTAATACCTCAATAACATCAGAGGTTGACTACTGGCCGGAACGTATTGCTTCAACAGGGTCTAATCGAGCTGCTGAATATGCGGGAATCGCTCCTGAAACAAGTCCAATAAAAATAGAAACAAAAAAGCCCATTAGGACATTTTGCAGGGACAATACAAGCTCGAATTCTAGTGATGCATTTGCGATTAAAGTTCCAAAGTAGACAAGCAACAGTCCAACAAAACCTCCAATTACGCTCAACAAAACTGCTTCAAACAAAAACTGCATCAAAATAAATTGATTGCGAGCACCTAAGGATTTCTGAACCCCTATAATCGCAGTCCGTTCCTTAACGGATACAAACATAATATTTGCAATACCAAACCCACCAACCAACAAAGAGAACCCGCCTATGATAAGTCCGGCTAGATCGACAATACGAAAAAGGCTGTCTATGCCCTGGGAGAGCATACTCGTTTCATTCAAAGCAAAATTATCATCAGCTTTAGGAGGCAATCTTCTGATGGATCGCATCACTCTAACAAGATCTTCTTTCAATTGATTGTTTGAGACACCCGCTTGTGCTTTAACCGAAAATTGTGGGTTTGTTGTTACATTATTTATGCGCACAAAGCCCCGAGCAAACTGAACTGGAATGACAATGTTGTTGTCATCGCTATTACCAATCAAATTGTCCCCAACCTTAGAGAAAACGCCAACAACCAAAACTTTTTGTCCCATGAATTTGATCTCTTCACCAATTGGATTCCTAGATTCAAACAACTTTTCCGCGATATTAGCTCCAATAACAGACACGGGCTTACCCGTGTTGGATTCTAAAGCCGTAAAATAACGACCTTTTGATAAATCAAAGTCGTACACATCTTGATAAGCATGTGACACAGCAACAAGGCCAACCCCTTCCAGATCGTTACTCCCATATTTAACCGATTTATTAGAAACTTTAGCAACAAAAGTTATCGCTTCAGCCAACTCCAAACGACTTTCTAAAGCAGGCAATTCAGACAGCACCGGAAGGGGTCTTTGGTAATATTTCCACCAAGGGTAATTTTGCCCAGAGGCCCAGGGCCACTTCATCACAAATACCACATTATCGCCCAATGAGTCCAAACTATTTCTGATATTTCGCTCCAAAGAATCGACCAAAGCAAAAACAGAAATGATTGCAAAAACTCCCACACTCACTCCCAATAGGGATAAAAAGGCTCGCAATTTATTCCCAAACAGTGCTTGAATGGCAAACCGTAAACTTTCTTTAAATATTTTAAATATACTCATCAATATAAATCTCTTGTAAATATAAAGATTCTGACCCAGAATAACCTTCTTAAAGGCTATAATCAAAACTTTAGCTGTGAAGATCTCAAGTATGTAGAGCTTCACATAAATTGTGGAAATAAATTTAAAATTTGAGTCTCTATTAACGATATTATTTAAAGTGAATTTTTACTTTTGCTAAAGTATTAAGCATCTCAAAATTAAAGCTTTGAAAAAAATTCAAAACGCCCTTATCTCGGTTTACCATAAAGACCGACTAGAACCGATAATTAAAGAGTTAAATCGCTTAGATGTAACTATTTACTCGACCGGTGGAACACAAAAATTTATTGAAGACGCGGGTGTCCCTGTTGTGCCTGTTGAAAACTTAACGAGTTTTCCATCGATCCTTGGTGGTCGAGTTAAAACCCTTCACCCTAATGTTTTTGGAGGGATTTTAGCACGAAGACATGAATCTGGAGATCTAGAACAACTAAGACAATACAAGATCCCTGAAATTGATCTAATTATTGTCGATTTATATCCTTTTGAAGATACGGTTGCTTCGGGTGCAGAAGAACAAGATATTATCGAAAAAATAGACATTGGAGGGATTTCTTTAATTCGTGCCGCTGCAAAGAATTTCAGAGACACACTTATCGTCCCGTCACGAGAAGAGTATTTAGAAACCCTTGAAATCTTGAAATCGCAAGAAGGGGCAACATCATTAGAGCAAAGAAAAGCTTTTGCAAGTAAAGCCTTCAACATCTCTTCACATTATGATACCGCCATCTTCAATTATTTCAACGACGGCTCTATTACTACCTTAAAGCAGAGCATTCAAGAATCTAAAAAACTTCGCTACGGGGAAAACCCGCATCAAGAAGGCACCTTTTACGGTAAACTTGACGACATGTTTGACCAGCTTAATGGGAAAGAATTGTCCTACAACAATTTACTAGATGTAGATGCTGCTGTAAACCTAATGTCTGAATTCAAAGACACAACGTTTGCCATTCTAAAGCATAACAATGCATGCGGTCTTGCATCACGAGAAAATTTAATTGAGGCATGGAAAGACGCACTTGCGGCAGATCCTGTTTCAGCTTTTGGTGGGGTGTTGATAACTAATAAAAAAGTTAACACTGAAACCGCCGAAGAAATTCATAAATTGTTCTTCGAAGTGATTATCGCTCCGGCTTACGATGAGGCTGCTTTGGAATTACTAAAAACAAAGAAAAATCGCGTCGTTCTTGTACAAAAAGAAGTGGAATTGCCGAACAAAACAGTTCGTACGATATTAAACGGTGTCCTGGAGCAAGACAAAGATTCAAAAATAGATGCCCCAGCTGACATGAAAGATGTCTGTAAGGTATTGGCTACTGAAGAACAAAAAATTGATTTAGCCTTTGCTTCCAAGCTTTGTAAAAACACCAAATCAAACACCATTATTTTTGCTAAGAACAAGCAATTATTTTCAAGTGGTGTAGGACAAACATCTCGGGTAGATGCACTAAAACAAGCGATTGTTAAAGCAAAAGCCTTTGGATTTGATCTTGATGGATCTGTAATGGCATCTGATGCATTTTTCCCGTTCCCTGATTGTGTAGAACTGGCAAATAATGAAGGCATCAAAGCTGTGATTCAACCTGGAGGCTCTATCAAAGATCAATTGTCTATTGATTATTGTAACGATCACAACATGGCAATGGTGTTCACTGGCACAAGACACTTTAAACATTAAAATAGACGTTTCCCAACCGACACGAATAAAAGTGTCTTGTTGCAAACTTTACTAATACATTAAACCTAAGAGCTCATGGGACTGTTAGACTTCATGACACAAGACATTGCCATTGATTTGGGAACTGCAAACACACTGATCATACACAATGATAAAGTTGTTGTTGATCAGCCGTCTATTGTTGCTATAGATCGTAAATCTGAAAAGGTTATTGCGGTTGGAAAGAGAGCGCAACAAATGCATGGCAAGTCTCACAAAGGAATCAAAACCATTAGACCGCTTAAAGATGGTGTAATTGCAGACTTTGGTGCATCTGAACAAATGATCAGAGAGTTGGTTCGAACGATACCAAACCTTCGAAATAAGTTCTTCTCTCCATCGCTCAGAATGGTTATTTGTATACCCTCTGGAATCACTCAAGTAGAAGAACGAGCTGTAAAAGACTCTGCTGAGCAAATTGGGGCAAAAGAAGTGTACTTAATTCACGAACCAATGGCGGCGGCTATTGGTATTGGTATTGATGTTCTGGAACCAAAAGGCAACATGATTATTGACATAGGTGGAGGGACTACCGAAATCGCTGTTCTTGCCTTAGG
>DLQO01000026.1:658-6049 GCA_002478765.1 Flavobacteriales bacterium UBA7430 | reverse complement strand
GCCATTCGGCGCTGCAGCTGTAAACGCAATACCTCCATCTTCGGAGAAGCTTAACGGATACAAGGCCGTGTTGTTGTTGGCAAATCCAGCCCAACCTTCAGCGCCTGTAGGGAAGGTATAAACGGAACCATCACCGATGGTTGTACCTCCGAAAGTTCCGGAGAAGTCTGCTGTTTGTGCAAAAGCACCGCAGACACCAATAAACATGGCAATAGCCATGCATCTCAATCGTAATTTTGTAATCATCTGAGGGGGTTTTTTAGTTAATATAACGTTGCAATTTAGAAAATTTATATTCGCTAGTCAAGTGATTGTATGACAAATGTGAGTGATTTAGGGTTTGTTCTGCATGTTTATTTCTGCCAATCCTCAGAAACTCCGAGTTTCGCTAGAGATGATTTTTTTGATGGAATGGGTAGTCTGTTTAACCAAAAAAAAGCGTGTGGTTTTATAAAACCACACGCTTTTTTTTGTGTTTTGGGTAGATGCCTTAATTGGCTCGCTCCATTTCATAGACCCTCACCCAGTCAATTTCCATTTGGGAAGGTAATTGTGTGTTGGAATTGGGACCACTTTTGTCCACAGCCAGATTGAGTAGGATGTACCAATCGCTGCTGTTGAAGGGCCAAGTTTTTCCGGGGTAACTTTCTGGAGTTACCTGGAATACCTTTTTGTCATCTACATACCAGGCAATCTTATCTTTCGACCATTGAATTTCGTAGATGTGAAAATCATTCGCATAAGAAACGCCAGCAGGATTTTTTAGGTCAAAAGTTTCATAGGTACTTGCGCCTCCGCATTCACCAAGATGTGCGGCTCCGGTTGTTTCATTGATACCTCCCACATGACCTCCTTGCTCCATGATGTCAATTTCTCCATCGCAAGGCCAGTTACCTCCAACAGGCAAAAGCCAGAATGCGGGCCATAAGGATTTACCGTCAACGGTTTTTATACGTGCTTGGACTTTACCGTAGCGAAAGCTGAATTTGTTGAGTGTGGTGAAACGCGATGAGGTGTATTCTTTACCTTCAAACGATTCACTTTTGACGGTTATTTTGGCTGTACCGTCGCTAACGGTTGTATTCTCGGATCGGTAGTATTGAAGCTCCCCATTGCCCCAACCCCACAAGCCATATTGTGAGCCGGTTCCTGTTTGGTGAGACCATTTGGAACTGTTTAGACTCGATCCGTTGAATTCATCTTCGAATTTAAGTGATCCAGCTTCGTAAATGGGTGGGTCTTCTTGAGCGCAAGAAACCAAGAGAAATGAGAGCGACAAGATGAAATATCTGAGTGCCTTTTTGTTTTGAATTGGGGTCATTTTTGATTGTTTGTGTTTGCCCTGTAAAAATACGGTTATTATTTGAAAAATAAAACCTCTTAGTCACGTAATTCCCATGGGGAACAGGTGATTAAGAGGTTTGTCATGTCTGTTGTAAAGAGGGTGTGCCTGGCGTGTTTTTCTTTATTGGATTTTGGCCAAAGGAGTCAAACTCATATCGCCCCAAAGTGCGGGTTTGGCATAAAAGCCATCCTTACCTTCGGAGTTCCACTTGTATTGCATTTCTCTTTTGGTTCCATCGGCAGAACTTTTACCCACGGCAAATTCCATTTGATATTTTACATTCGTTGTAAAAGGATCTAGATCAAGAGAACTTAAAGGAACTTGAATTTCAAACTGATATGCATTCTCCTTTTTGGATTCAGCGACTTCGATACCTTCAATTAACGCTGAGTTTCTGTAATCCCAAACGTGCTTGTTGGCCAGGTTTATGATAAAGTGCTGGTCTGAAGAACTCATGAAAGCTCTTTTCTTATTCAATTCGTGATTGGTGGTGAAAGCGATTTCAAAACCATCTCCGTTCCACATACCACCGTCCTTAAAAGGGTTGATGAGGTCTTGTTCACTTTCAAAATTGAGTAAGAAATATAAATTTTCATCGTCTGAAAGTGATTTCACTTGGTACGAAGAAAACGCAACGCCTTTTGCCTGATCCCAGCTATTTTCTGAAGCCAAGCCGTCAAGGTTGAGGTCTAATTCTGCTGCGTGAGGAATCTCGATTCTTTTGGTGAAACCTCCTTTGAAAGGAATGACGTTGATCTCTTTTACGTACAGATCACCGGCAGCTTCGAATTGAACAATCATTTGTTTGATGTTGGACATGTCAATGTCTTGAGCAATGTCCCATTCAAATTCAGCTAGGGGAAGGGTAACGTTTGACCATTCATCTTCTTTGATGACTCCATTTTCGATCACCTGTGGATGAAAACCAATCCACAATTGGTTGTCTCCATAGTCTTCCAAACATGCTGCTAAGGGTAACGATTTTAAATCGCCTTTCACGGAGCGTACTTTCAATTGAATGGCCGCATTGTCTGTAATTCGACTTAAGTCTTTCCCAGACCAACCGTCCCATCCCAGTCCCAGTCCCATCCAGTCACAGTCTCCTGCTTGCTTGTCCCAAGTCCAACGCATGGCAGGTTCGACAATAGCTTCACCATTCTCATCCAATTCAGAAGTGATGAAGTAGGTGCTTGTGATGTCTAAACATTCTTTGGACTCAATTTCTGGGGGTTTGCTGAACCAGTGTTCCCCGTTCATTTTTCCTTCAAAAACATTAAGTGCATAAAAGTTCTTGATTCCTACAGGTATTTCTTGATCTGCTGGCGCATCAAAGATGGCTTGATCTTTCATTTCCACACACGAAACCAACAACATGGTAAGCACTAAAAAAGGTATGATAATTTTGGCTTGCATCTGATTATGGTTTTAAAGGTTCATTTTCTGTGAAAATCATGTAATCCATGTTCACTTGGCTTACGCCTGCGATTAACGGATCGGCCAAAAGGAGAATGTCAACCCCATCTAACAAGTTTGGGTTGTGTACATTGTTCCCATTCGGTGTGATGGCTTTTCCATTTTCATCTACCACAACCAGGTCGGAGTATTTTAAAGAAATTTGTTGCCATCCCGACCTTGTACTTTGAACGGTAATCGAGTAGGAATCTTCAGTTTCTATATCAAACACACCGTCGTTGTTGTCATCCTCGTTGAAACGTATGAGAACCCGAGGTTGACCTTTGAGAAAGTTAAGCATCACGTTGAAGTAAACTTCATTAGGATCGTCACTTAGAGCAAGAGTTTCACCCAGATAATCTGTTGCCGGAATGTTGACCATTCCAATCAACCAGTCCCAACTGCATTCCCCGAACATTTTGTAGTAGTATTCTCCTTGAGCGGCTTTTGTTCGGTGTCTTAGGTTTGCAAAACCGACACCGTCTTGGAAAAACCAATCCCAATCGTCATTGATTCCGCCTTCGAAATCAGAGACTAAAGATCCGCTGTTGGTTTTGGCGGTTTTAACCGTAAGCGTTTCCGCCAATACCAGAGTCGTGTCCTCAGAAGAAATGTTTAACTCCGCCGTGCAGTCTTCTCCTTTTCTGAAGAAGGGCAGCGTTGAGGTGGATCCATCCCAAGCAGCATTTTCGCTGTTCAGTTCTTTTGATAAGCCCGAGATGTTTTTAACAGCACCCGACTTTTTACCTGTGATGGTTAAGTTCCACAGAACAGGTTTGTTAAACTCCGCCGTAAAAACAGGCTTTTCGCCCATTTCAAAGTCAATACTCGTTTTGGTAACGTCTAGCGAGTCATTAATTTCAAATTCACCGTAGAGATCCGAAACAGAAATTCGATTCGCATCCACTTCTCGCTCACAGGAACTAAATCCTAAAGCAAGAATTAATAGGGAAAGTAGATATTTCATTTAGCTCGTTTTTTTTGAATTAAAACTTCATTCTGAAGGCTACAGCCAATCGACCAAAACCATAATCAGGTTTCTCGTCTTGCGTGTATTCAATCACATCATCGTACTTTTCAAGTTCAAGGGTGTGGTAGTCAGAATTGCTCCAGTTGTAGTCTTGCCATAAAATTTGTAAGTCGTTCTTTTCATTGAATTTGTACTTAAATCCAAGACCAAAAATATTTTCGGTAAGGTTCGTTCCAAATGAAGGGTAGTAGTTCAACTCATCGTAACTGTCGCGACTGATGACGTGGTCAAATCCTTCTGCTTTGAAGATTTCGTATCCTGCCATGAAGTCAAGTTCTTTGGATAGTTCAACCGTTAAACCTGCCGTAATTCTTTCTGATTTTAAATCTGTTTTTTTCGCATCGGTAACCGCGTCGTTATCGCTCGTGGTGTGATTTTGTGTGTAACCCAGTTGTAAGAGTACCCCTCGATCAAATCCTGCGATGAACTCATTCACATGAATGTCTGTATGTACTGAAATTGAGTTATAGCTTTTAAGAACGTCGGGTTGACTTGCTTCTTCACCTTCTATTTCTTTGAGCATTCCCAGTTCAACTTGAACCGCATAACGGTTTTCGTCATCCACACGTGAAATGGATAAATCTAGACCTTGACGGTTTGGTGTTGCCAAGCCATAAGGGTCGATGTTGTTGTAGTGTGGGTAGTAGTTTGACAGTCCTTTCTCGATTTGCGTGTTGTACACCGCGGCGTTGTTGTATATGTCCCAAAGACCCATTGGCCGAGTGATTTGATTGTTTGTGTACCGATCAAAATACGTAGATTCTGTGCTGTAGTTTAATCTTCTGGTTTGCGCTCCTGCACTTCTAAATTTAGGTCCTACGTTTCGGTAGGCCAAACTGAAGTTTAAATCAAACGGTTTGTACTCCGCACTTAATTTGGCGTAGTTGAAGAAGTCTTCGTGAACCGGAGCAAGATCGTCTCCCTTGTGCATGGATTTTGAGATTCCACTTTCACCGTTAAGTTCAAGAGCAAAATCATTCAAATCTTTTTTCAATTGGTAGCTACCTGTAATCACCGGGTTTCTATATTGAGCGCTGTCTGCAGATGTTTCAGCAATGTCGTACAGGTTGATGTAATTTAAGCCTGCTGAAAATGCCTCACTATGAACCATCGTTACGTTACCACCAAATAGAATACGATCGTCGGTTGCACCGCCGCCAAAGTTTACTCTGGAGCTGAACATGTTAAATTGCAATTCGTCAATACCTTCTCTGAAGCTGAGTGCAAAGTCAGCGGCAAGACCTTGCTGTCTCCAAGTGTTGTTTTTGGTGTAGAACAGATCGTAGTGAACCATGTCCGAGTACATGTTGAAAATGTCCAATGAATTTTCATACATTTCTTCCGAATCGTTGAATAGGGTAAAAGGGGTAAGCTTGTAATCAATATCCCCAATTTGGTAACGAACAGAATTTGCGATCAAGCCTTTGAGGTACAACTCACGTACATCAAAGGTTACACCTGAACCCCAAAACCCACCGTATTCATTTCTTACACGTAGGGTGGTTCGAATGAAGGTGTTTTTATTTGGTCGTATGTTGGCTGAAAGATCAACCAAGGTATGTCC
>DLQO01000026.1:0-605 GCA_002478765.1 Flavobacteriales bacterium UBA7430 | reverse complement strand
AAGCCACGGGCATTCCCTGAAACCCAATATTTCTTTTCAGTGTCCTGCGAAAAAGCAGTGAATGATAACAAAAGTGTTAGCGCGGTTAGTAGAATATTTTTTGTCATTAGAATGTTATTTTAAGTTCTAAAATCGTTTCTGTTCCTTTAAATTGATCTCGGTCAAAGCTTTTGTCTTTAAAGCTGAACCATCGGTGTCTGATAAATAAAGCCGTATTTTTTGCTATGGTGTAGTCGAGTCCTAATCCGTAGCCCTCTCCGAATTGGTTAAGCGGACGCAATGATATTTCATCGGTCTCAGTTTCGTAATTCCCAAGCGTTCTTTCAATACCCAAATAGCTGCTAAATACAAGTTTGCTGTTAAAAGCGTAGTACGCTTCTAGCTCATTGCTGTATTGACGAACGTATGCTTCGTCTGTAAATACAGGAATGGGTGACCAGTCTTTTTGCACGGATGAGAATTTACTTAAAGAGTAAACATAGAATTTACCACCAAATGCTTTGGGATGGTATTTTGCCTGTAGCTCAAGTCCTCCGAAAGATTTTTTACTCGGGTTGATGTCTCTCATAAGTACGGTTTGGTAGGAGCCACGGTAGTTCACGGAA
>DLQO01000063.1 GCA_002478765.1 Flavobacteriales bacterium UBA7430 | reverse complement strand
AGCGAACCTGAATTCATACAAGCGGTGACTGAGGTTGCTGAGGCGGTTATACCGTTCATCATAAACAATCCAAAATACAGACATGCGAAGTTGTTAGAGCGCATGGTTGAGCCGGAACGCGTTATGATGTTTCGTGTACCCTGGGTAGATGATGGTGGACAGATACAGGTAAATAGAGGTTTTAGGATTGAAATGAACAGTGCCATCGGGCCTTACAAAGGAGGCTTGCGATTTCACCCTTCGGTGAATCTGGGGGTTCTTAAGTTTTTAGCTTTTGAGCAAGTCTTCAAGAACAGCTTAACGACCCTCCCCATGGGAGGCGGTAAAGGGGGCGCTGATTTTGACCCCAAAGGGAAATCTGACAACGAAGTGATGCGATTTTGTCAAAGCTTTATGTCGGAGTTGTTTCGTCATATCGGACCGAATACGGATGTTCCTGCCGGTGATATTGGAGTTGGAGGTCGCGAAATTGGCTATATGTTTGGGCAATACAAGCGGTTGAGAAACGAGTTTACGGGAGTTCTTACTGGCAAAGGAGCCGGTTGGGGCGGCTCTCTTATTCGTCCGGAAGCTACCGGTTACGGCAATGTGTATTTTGCAGTGCAAATGTTGAATACGCGTGGAGATAATTTCAAAGATAAAGTGGTTGTAATTTCTGGAGCTGGGAATGTTGCACAATATGCGTGTGAAAAGGTGACGCAATTGGGCGGTAAGGTTGTTACCCTATCCGATTCCTCAGGCTACATTTACGATCCTGATGGGATTGATGCAGAGAAATTAGCTTTTGTTATGGAACTGAAGAACGTAAAACGAGGAAGGATTAAAGCTTATGCGGATAAGTATGGCTGTGAATTTCATGAGTTCAAAAGACCTTGGTCTGTACCATGCGATATAGCACTTCCATGTGCTACTCAGAATGAGCTCAATGGGGATGATGCAACTGTACTTGTGGACAACGGGTGTGTATGCG
Organism: Flavobacteriales bacterium UBA7430; assembly: GCA_002478765.1. Classification (GTDB taxonomy): domain Bacteria; phylum Bacteroidota; class Bacteroidia; order Flavobacteriales; family UBA7430; genus UBA7430. The sequence goes on along the minus strand of DLQO01000063.1, from coordinate 25,419 downwards.
TAAGTGAAGGTGCAAATATGCCATGTACACCGAAAGCCATCGCCGTTTTTGAGGATCGAAAAATATTATTTGCTCCCGGAAAGGCCTCAAATGCAGGTGGGGTGGCGGTTTCTGGATTAGAGATGTCTCAAAACTCGCTGCGTTACAATTGGACGCGCGAGGAGGTTGATACTCGATTGCACGCCATCATGGTCGACATCCATGAGGTTTGTGTTCGATTTGGCTCCGATGCCGATGGGCATGTAAATTACATCAAAGGCGCAAACATTGCTGGTTTTGTAAAGGTGGCCGATGCGATGTTGGATCAAGGGGTCGTTTAGCTCAAGGAATACGCGTGAAATGAGAAATGTTAGAATGATCTTTTAATTTAATGATGAATTCAGTTTGTATAAAAATTATAAAACACACCTACAAAATCAGCTCCATGATATTAAGTCGTCGGGTTTGTATAAAAAAGAGCGCATTATTCTTACTCCGCAAGGCGCTGCTATTAAGGTAAGTAAAGAGTCGGAGGTCGTTAATTTCTGCGCCAACAATTACCTTGGCTTGTCTTCCCACCCTGAGGTTGTTAGGGCGGCAAAAGACGCATTGGACGCTCGAGGTTATGGGATGTCTTCAGTCCGTTTTATTTGTGGAACGCAAGACATCCATAAAGCCTTAGAAAATAAGATTTCCAACTTTTTAGGCATGGAGGATACGATTTTGTATGCTGCAGCTTTTGATGCGAATGGAGGGCTTTTTGAGCCGCTCTTTTCGGAGGAGGATGCGATTGTGTCGGATGCTTTAAATCATGCTTCCATCATAGACGGCATTCGATTGTGCAAAGCGCATCGATATCGCTATAAGAATAATGATATGGACGATTTGGAAGCTAAATTGCAAGAGGCTCATTCTGCTCGTTTCAAAGTTATCGTTACCGATGGTATTTTCTCGATGGATGGTTCTATGGCAAAACTCAACTTGATTTGTGACCTGGCAGATAAGTACGATGCACTAGTGATGGTCGACGATTCGCATGCAACAGGTTTTGTTGGGAACACAGGAAGAGGAACGCATGAGCATTGTGGCGTGATGGGTCGTGTAGACATCATTACAGGTACTTTGGGAAAAGCTTTGGGTGGTGCTATGGGAGGTTTTACTTCGGCTAAAAAGGAAATTGTCGACCTATTGCGTCAGCGCTCTCGGCCGTATTTGTTTTCGAACTCTTTAGCTCCTTCTATTGTAGGTGCAGCAATTAAAGTTCTAGACATAATTTCTGTTTCAACTTTTTTGAGAGACAAGTTGGAAGAGAATGCCAGGCAGTTTCGAGTAGGAATGGAAGCTCAAGGTTTTGATCTTCGTCCGGGTGAACATGCCATCATACCGGTTATGCTCTACAATGCAGAATTGGCGCAGCGATTTGCCGATAAATTACTTGATGAGGGAATCTATGTCATCGGTTTCTTCTACCCCGTTGTTCCTAAAGATTTGGCACGCATCCGTGTTCAAATATCTGCAGCTCATGAATCACATCACATTCAAAAAGCAATCGCAGCTTTTGCGAAAGTTGGTAAGGAATTGGCAATTATTTAGTAGCCTTTAGCGAAGGCTGAAATTGCTCATTTTAGTGCAGATTTTTGATTGAAAAACAACACTTCAAACGATATCGGGTAATCGTTCGTTTCAGCTTGGGAAAAAGATAATGATAGGTAGGCGGTTATTTGTCAAAAAAATACCTAACTTTGCCGTCCGTTTTATGGGCATGTTATGTCCATTTGTAAGGGAATAATTAATTAACCTAAATCAGTAAAAGGTGAATACATTAAGCTACAAAACTGTTTCAGCTAACGCACAGACCGTTCAAAAAGAATGGTTGTTGGTGGATGCTGAAGGACAGACGTTGGGGCGTATGGCTTCTAAGGTTGCATTTCTGATTCGTGGTAAGCACAAGCCAAGTTACACACCGCACGTAGATTGTGGTGATAACGTGATTGTGATTAACGCTGAGAAGATTGTTTTAACTGGAAACAAATGGGAAGCTAAAGAATACATTAGCCATACAGGATATCCTGGTGGTCAACGTAACGCAACAGCAAGAGAAGTTTTTGAGAAGGATCCAACACGTCTTGTGACCAAGGCTGTTTATGGAATGCTTCCAAAAAACAAATTAGGGGCTGCATTGAACAAAAATTTACGTGTCTTCGTTGGCGATGTACACGGTTTGGATGCTCAAAAGCCAAAACAAATCAACTTAAAAGATATCAAGTAAGATGGAAGTTGTTCACACAATCGGTAGAAGAAAAAAAGCAATAGCTCGTGTTTACCTTTCCGATGGTAAAGGTGCAGTTACTGTAAACGGTAGAGATGTAAAAGATTACTTCACTACTGCTACGCTACAATACAAACTTGAGCAAGCTCAAGCTTTGGCCGGTGTTGAGGGTCAATACGATATTAGAGTAAACGTAGACGGCGGTGGTATCACCGGTCAAGCAGAAGCAATTCGCTTGGGGATCTCACGTGCTTTGGTTCAAATAAATCCTGATCACCGTGCAGCCTTAAAACCAGAAGGATTGCTAACTCGTGACCCTAGAATGGTTGAGCGTAAGAAACCAGGACAGAAGAAAGCTCGTAAGAAATTCCAGTTCTCGAAACGTTAATATTGGTTTAGTATCTAAATTGTTAAGACTGCTTTGGCATTACCTAGCAATTGCGAAAAAAACGTAAAAAGAAAGTAAACAGACAATTAAAATGGCTGAAATTAAAGAACTCTTAGACGCAGGTGTACACTTTGGTCACCTAACGCGCAAATGGAATCCAAACATGGCTCCTTACATTTTTATGGAGCGTAATGGGATTCACATCATCGATCTTAACAAAACTGCAGTAAAGCTAGACGAAGCTTCTGAAGCAATGAAAAAGATCTCCCGATCGGGAAGAAAAATCATGTATGTTGCTACCAAGAAGCAGGCAAAAGAAATCGTTTCTGAAGCCGCTAAAGAAGTGAACATGCCATACATCACCGAGCGTTGGCCAGGTGGTATGCTAACGAACTTTGTTACCATCCGTAAGGCGGTAAAAAAGATGTCGTCAATTGATAAAATGAAAGCAGACGGAACCTTCATGGTCCTTTCCAAAAGAGAGCGTTTGCAAATTGATCGTCAACGTGCGAAACTCGAAAAAAACTTAGGTTCAATTTCGGATATGACTCGCCTTCCGGCAGCATTATTTGTCGTTGATTTGAAGCGTGAAGCAATCGCAATCGCAGAAGCTAAGAAGTTGGGGATCCCTACTTTTGCTATCGTAGATACGAATGCAGACCCTGAGTTGGTAGATTTCGCAATTCCAGCAAATGATGATGCTTCGAAATCGATCACCATCATTATGGAGGCAGTCAATCAAGGTGTTAAAGAAGGATTGGCTGAACGTAAGAAGGAGAAAGACGTTCAGGCTGCTGCCAAAAAAGATGAAGCTGCTAAAGAAGAAGCTTCTAAAGAGAAAAAAGAAAAACCAGCTGAAAAAGCTGAATAAACGTTAAAGAGTAGCATTATCATGAAAATTACTGCCGCAGAAGTAAATAAATTAAGAAAGCAAACGGGTGCCGGAATGATGGACTGCAAGAAAGCTCTTGTAGAAGCTGAAGGTGATTTCGATGCTGCTGTAGATGTTCTTCGTAAGAAAGGTCAGAAAATTGCTGCAAAGCGCGCTGATCGAGATGCCTCTGAAGGTGTTGCCTTGACACGAATTAATGCTGACAACACGGTTGGTGTTGCTATTGTATTAGCTTGTGAAACTGATTTCGTTGCCATCAATGATTCCTTCAAAGCCCTAGCTTCTGAATTTGCTGAAATTGCTCTAAACAGCGCTGATAAAGATGCGTTTTTAGCTGCTGATTTTGGTGGAATGAGTGTTGCTGATAAATTGACGGAACAGTCAGGTGTTATCGGTGAGAAAATTGAAATTAAAGGATTTGAAAGAGTTGAGGCCCATTATGTTGGTTCCTACACACACGGATCTAAAATTGCAGTTTTGGTTGGTTTGAGTAAGGTCGTTGACAATGCAGACGCACTGGCTAAAGACTTGTCTATGCAGGTGGCTTCAATGGGAGCTTCAACCTTATCGTTTAAAGATTTTGATTCTGCATTCGTTGCTTCAGAAACAGAGGCTCGAATTGCTGTTATTGAAAAAGATAACATTGAGTTGGCACGTTTGGGTAAAACCTTAAAGAATGTTCCTCAATACATTTCCAGAGCTCAGTTAACTGATGCGGTAGTTGCCGAGGCTAAAGCAGCCATCGAAGCGCAATTACAAGCGGAAGGTAAACCAGAGAAAATTTGGGATAAAATTGTTCCTGGAAAGGTAACAAGGTTCATTGCTGATAACACAACGCTTGATCAAGAGATGTGTCTTTTAGACCAAGTATTCATTAAAGATGAGAAGCAATCTGTTGCTGAATATGTCGCTACTTATGGTGATGTTTCTGTAGCAGGCTTTAAAAGAGTAGCGTTAGGTTAATGCCTGATGATATGCATAAAAAACCACTCAATTTGAGTGGTTTTTTTTGTGCTCAAAAATTCTAAGCTTCTTTATTTTTACTTGAACTGATTTATTTATCTTTGAGAAACGATTAACTTCTATGAAATACAAAAGAATACTTTTAAAGCTGAGCGGAGAGGCTTTGATGGGAGATGGTGACTACGGTATTTCTCCTGAGAAAATATCTGAATACGCACGAGATATTCAGAGTATAGTGAACCAGGGCTGTCAAGTTGCCATCGTGATTGGTGGAGGAAATATTTTTCGTGGCATCCAAGCAGCCAATAGCGGCATGGATCGTGTCCAAGGTGATTATATGGGTATGTTGGCTACCGTCATCAATGGTTTGGCTCTTCAATCTGCTCTTGAAGACATCCATGTGAAAACACGCGTCATGTCAGCCATCAAAATGGATGAGGTTGCGGAGCCTTTTATTCGACGTAGAGCTTTGAGACATTTAGAAAAAGGACGGGTTGTTATTTTTTCTGCTGGAACTGGAAATCCTTATTTTACGACAGATACAGCAGCAACACTCCGTGCCATAGAAGTAGAGGCTGATATAATCCTCAAAGGAACGCGTGTTGATGGTATTTACACTGCAGATCCTGAGAAAGACCCTACCGCTATTAAATATGAGTCTGTTACATTTGATGAAGTTTATAAGAAAGGACTTCGAGTTATGGACATGACTGCTTTTACTTTGTGCAATGAGAATAAATTACCCATTATTGTTTTTAATATGAACATAGCAGGGAATTTACAGAATGCTGTAAAAGGAGAAGATGTTGGTACACTAGTGAACTTTTAAGGACAATAAAAATAAGACGAGATGAACGAAGAGGTAGAATTTTGTTTGGATAGCGCTTCTGAAAGTATGAATAAGTCGATTCTTCACTACGAATCAGAATTATTGAAAATACGAGCCGGTAGAGCGAATCCTCAAATGCTGTCTGGCGTAATGGTAGACTATTACGGATCCATGACCGCTCTTCCTCAGGTCGCTAACGTGGGTACACCTGATGGCCGAACATTAACTGTTCAGCCTTGGGAAAAAGCAATGCTTGTTGAGCTGAATAAAGCGATTATTAACGCCAACCTAGGTTTTAGCCCAATGGATAACGGTGAAATGTTAATCATCAACATTCCACCACTTACCGAAGAGCGGAGAATTGAATTGGCAAAACGATCAAAATCAGAAGCTGAAAATTGTAAAGTTTCCATAAGGAGTGCTCGAAAGGATGCGAATGATGAGATTAAAAAGTTAGGTAAAGACGGTTTAGCTGAAGATGTGGTGAAAGATGCCGAGGCATCCGTGCAAAATCTTACGGATAAATACATCTCCAAGGTAGATCTTATCTTAAAAGATAAGGAAGCTGACATTATGAAAGTGTAAGGTAAATCTTACTTACAATTTTCTTATCTTAAAATCATATGTGGGCACTCATTTCCCGATTTATATTACGATATAAGTTATTTTTACTTGTAGCCATAGGGGTCGCAACCTTTTTTATGGCTAAAAAAGCAGGTAAAGTTTTGTATTCCTATGAGTTTATGTCCTTGCTTCCTGAGGACGATCCTATTTCCTTAGAGTACCAAGATTTCTTAAATCATTTTGGCCAAGAGGGGAATGTTATGGTGGTTGGTTTTCAATCTGATTCTTTGTTTCAGTTGGATAATTTCAATGCATTTCATAACGTTTGTAATCGATTGAACGATGTCGTTGGTGTTGAAGAAGTGATGTCGTTGCTTCAGGTTTACGACATGGAAAAAAATGTGGAGTTAAAGTCTTTTGAGTTCAAATCGATAAGTCCAAGCCCACTTGAAAACCAAGAGCAAGTCAATCTTGTTGAACAGAAGATTTCCAATTTACCTTTTTACAACAAACTGCTCTACAATGCAGATGAGAAGGCTTATTTAATGGCTTTAACATTGGATAAAGGGTATTTAAATTCGGAAGCCAGAGTCGACCTTATTCATTTAATTGAGGATATTGTGAACCCTTTTGCAGAGCAAATTAATGTAGACATTCATTATTCAGGTTTGCCCTACATTAGGACCAAAGGAGCTGTTAAGACAAAAGCAGAAGTCCAGATGTTTATATTTCTGGCCATGGGTGTTACCGCTTTGATTATGCTTTTATTTTTCCGCTCGTTTTCTGCCATGTTCTATTCCATGCTCGTTGTGGGCATTGGTGTGATATGGGCGGTAGCCACCATTGCGATTTTGGGCTTTAAGATCACAATTCTAACGGCATTAATCCCGCCACTAATTATCGTAATAGGGATTCCGAATTGCATTTTTTTACTAAATAAATACCACAATGAGTTTAAATTGCACGGCAATAAAGTTAAGGCTTTAACGCGTGTCATTCAGAAGGTAGGTAACGCAACTTTCATGACCAATGCAACCACGGCTGCTGGTTTCGCAACCTTCTTGATTACACAAACTCAAATGTTGGTTGAATTTGGTATTGTCGCTTCGATTAATATTTTATTGGTATTTTTTATCTCACTGATCATCATACCTTCCATATATAGTTTTTTACCAGCGCCTCGAGAACGCCATTTGTGGCATTTGAAACGAACGTGGGTCAATCGGCTAATTTTGTGGATGGAGAAGGTCGTTTTATACCACCGGAAATCGGTTTATATTTCATCAGCCGTATTGCTTTTGTTTGCTTTTTATGGGGTCTCCAAAATCCAAACAACAGGCAACATCGTTGATGATGTTAAAAAAGACGATCCAATAGCTTTAAGTTTGAACTTTTTTGAGCAAAATTTTTCGGGGGTGATGCCTTTTGAAATTGTTGTGGATACACAAAAGAAAAATGGGGTAAGCAAGTCCTCTACGCTAAAGCGTATTGAGAAATTAGAAAATGTTTTAGCAGATTATCCTCAAATTTCGAGCCCAATTTCGATTGTCGATTTAGCTAAATTTTCAAAGCAAGCCTATTACAATGGCAACCCCAACTATTACAGTCTGCCTTCTTCACAAGAGAAGAATATGATTTTAAAATATGCCAACAATACCCTAGGCACAGGAGGGGAAGGTCTTTTTGAGGGATTCGTTGATTCTACAAAACGAGTGGCACGTATCTCTGCCAGAATGAAAAATATAGGAACCAAAGAAATGCGGGCCTTAAGAGATTCGATTCAGCCTAAAATTGATGAAATATTCAATCCCAATCGATACGATGTTTCGATAACCGGAACCAGTGTGTTGTTTTTAGAGGGTACGACCTACTTGGTCAAAAACCTGTTTAGTAGCTTACTTCTTGCTGTTGGCTTGATTGCTATTTTAATGGCTTGGATGTTTTCTTCTTCCAGAATGGTGGTCGTATCGTTATTGCCCAATTTAATTCCATTGGTGCTCACTGGAGCTTTGATGGGTTACTTTGGCATATCTATTAAGCCTTCAACCATTTTAGTTTTTAGCATTGCATTTGGGATCTCTATCGATGATACCATTCATTTTTTAGCAAAATATAGGCAAGAGCTTAAGGCAAACCAATGGAACATTCGTCCGGCTGTAATAAGTGCTTTAAAAGAAACAGGTGTGAGTATGTTTTACACTTCAATTGTCTTATTCTTTGGTTTTTCTATCTTTATAGCATCAGACTTTGGAGGCACGGTTGCTTTGGGTCTTCTGGTATCTGTAACATTATTGTTTGCCATGATGGCAAACTTGCTATTATTACCTTCTTTGTTGCTTTCTTTGGAGCGCATGATCACTACCCGGTCATTCCGAGAACCATTGATTGACATTTTAGATGAAGAAGAAGACATTGAATTGGACGCATTAAGGATAAGAAAAAACTTGTAGTATGAAAGGAATCATTTTGGCTGGTGGCTCAGGTACGCGTCTTCACCCACTCACATTGTCTGTTAGTAAGCAGTTAATGCCTGTTTACGATAAGCCAATGATATACTATCCTTTATCTACTTTACTGCAAGCAGGTATTTCTGAAATATTGATTATTTCTACGCCTCACGACATGCCCTTGTTTCAAAAATTATTAGGGGACGGTTCATCACTCGGTTGTCGTTTTGAATATGCCATTCAGGAAGAGCCCAATGGTTTGGCGCAAGCTTTTATTATTGGGGAAGCATTTGTAGGGGCTGATGACGTTGCTTTAATTCTTGGTGACAACATATTTTATGGCGCAAAAGTTCCCCGTTTGTTAAGAGAGCATAATAAGCCCAATGGCGGAGTTATTTTCGCCTATCATGTTTCTGATCCCAATCGTTATGGTGTTGTTGAATTTGACAAAGATGCTAAAGCTGTTTCCATTGAAGAAAAGCCAGAAAACCCCAAATCAAATTTTGCCGTTCCAGGCTTGTACTTTTACGACAATAGTGTGGTTCAAATCGCAAAATCGATTCAACCTTCTTCCAGAGGAGAATATGAAATTACGGACATCAACAAAGCTTATTTAGAGCGTGGTAAATTACATGTTGGCATCTTAGACCGAGGTACCGCATGGTTGGATACAGGTACCTTTAATTCCTTGATGCAGGCAAGTCAGTTTGTGCAGGTGATTGAAGAGAGGCAAGGTCTTAAAGTAGGCTGTATAGAGGAACAGGCTTATCGTTCCGGATTTATAACTAAAGAACAATTACATCACATAGCAGCTCCTTTGCTGAGAAGTGGTTATGGAAAATATTTGATGCACTTAGATGAGTAATTTAAAATCAATTGCCGAGCTACAAGGCGCCCTTTGTCTCGCTCTAGAAAATAAAAATTTTCCATCCGAGCCAAAAAATCTGTACGAACCGATTTCTTACATCCTAAGCCTGGGTGGCAAGCGTTTGCGGCCTGTTATGGTCCTCATGGTTGCAGATATGTATTCTTGTGACATTTCTAGAGTGATGCCTCAGGCTATAGGTGTGGAGTATTTTCATAATTTCACCTTACTTCATGACGACATCATGGATGATGCACCTCTTCGAAGAGGAATGACCACGGTTCATGAAAAGTGGAACGAGAATATTGGTATTTTATCAGGTGACGCTCTTTTTGTGAAGGCATATCAATCTTTAGTCGTAGCTGAGTCTAATCATTTGCCTCTTCTTATTGACCTATTCAATCAGACGGCCTTGGAGGTTTGTGAAGGTCAGCAATACGACATGGATTTTGAGACTCAAGACCGGGTTGATATGGATGCTTACCTCAAGATGATTAAGTACAAGACTGCCGTATTGTTGGCTTGCTCTTTGAAAGTGGGTGCGATTGTATCCGACGCCTCTATTGAGGACCAAAATCATTTGTATGAATTTGGAATTCACACAGGGCTTGCTTTTCAATTGATGGATGATCTACTCGATGTATATGGAGATCAAAAAGACTTCGGAAAGCAAATTGCAGGGGATATTTTGTGCAACAAAAAGACTTGTTTATACATTCGTGCGTATGAAGTTGCTGATGCTGCACAAAGAAAAGTTTTAGACCACTACTTTGCGCATCAGGATTTTGATGCTGAGAAGAAGATTGCCGAGGTAAAGAACGTATATGAAATATTGAATGTAGAGGCTTATTGTCGAAACCTGATGGACGAGCATTATAAAACAGCGATGAATCACTTGAGTCAGTTGTCAGTTCCTCAAAATAGAAAATCTATATTGACAGAATTGGTGGCGATGTTGATGGTTAGGATTCATTAATGAAATTAGGTCTTGAACATATAGAAGACTATACTCAAGATCTATCATGGATGCTTAAAGCCTTGGTTCAATTGGAAAAGGAGTTTGTTCTTGAACAATGGACTTTTAAAATTCCTGTGAATCCCGAAACAGCTTTCCAACAAATTGTTGAAGCGTTACATCCTAAGTTGGATGAATTGATACGCCTGAGAGGCGCCTCATTTACCAAGCAGTTGCTCTACAAAATTGATTTGTCTGAAAGTCAGGTAGCTAAAGCAAATTCTCTCGCTCAAGATGTTGAGTTTTCAGAAGTACTTGCAAAACTCATCCTTAAAAGGTGTTTGCAAAAAGTTTTGATAAGAAACTATTACAAAGCCCACGAAAAAGGCATCTTAGACGAGGGTTTAGGAAGATAATTTGTTTTATTTTTGGAATAAATTTATTGCGTTTAAAGAAACGATGGATAATTACTCATTTTTAGGAGCAGCGAATACGGTTTTTTTTGAAGAGATTTATGAACAATATCTCAAGCAACCAGATTCCGTAGAGCCAAGTTGGAGGAGCTTTTTTCAAGGATATGACTTCGCAAATGAAGCCTATACAGAAGAAGAGTTTGAAGCGCAGCTTCCAGACTCTTTCAAAAAAGAATTTAGGGTCATCAACCTTATCGATTCTTATCGTCAACGCGGGCATCTTTTTACAGATACAAATCCCGTAAGAGCGCGAAGAGATTACAATCCTAAAATAGATCTCGAACAGTTTGATTTATCGGACGATGATCTGGATACTGTTTTTCAAGCAGGTACTCAATGTGGGATTGGAGCTACTTCATTAAAGGATGTCATCATACACTTGAAAAAAGTGTATTGTCAATCCATTGGGGTTGAATACATGTACATCCGAAATCCACGTGAGCGAAATTGGATTGGAAATTACATACATCAAAATGACAATCAGCCTAATTTTAATTTAGAGAAGAAGAAACAAATTCTAAAGAAACTAAATGAGGCCGTTGCATTCGAAAGTTTTTTACACACCAAATACGTAGGACAGAAGCGTTTTTCGCTGGAAGGCGGTGAGGCACTAATTCCTGCATTAGATGCTCTTGTAGAGAACGGAGCAACGCTAAACATTAAAGAATTTGTGATTGGGATGGCTCATCGTGGTCGTTTGAGTGTCCTGGCTAATATTTTTAAAAAGCCTTACAAGCAGGTTTTTAAAGAGTTTGAAGGCAAAGGATATGAAGACGAAGAGTTTGATGGCGATGTAAAATATCACCTAGGATACTCTTACGATGTAACAACGGATTCCGGGAAGGATGTGAGTATGTGTTTGGTGCCAAACCCTTCACACCTCGAGACCGTAGCTTCTGTAATGCAAGGGATCTCAAGAGCAAAGATTAACCACAAATATGCAGGTGATGATTCTAAATTATTACCGATCATTATTCATGGCGACGCGGCGATAGCGGGACAAGGTTTGGTCTATGAAATAATTCAAATGGCGCAACTTCCGGCATACAAGACGGGAGGGAGCATTCATATTGTGATAAACAACCAAGTTGGTTTTACAACGAATTATCTTGATGGTCGTTCAAGTACCTACTGTACAGATGTTGCAAAAACAACTTTATGCCCGGTCTTGCACATTAATGGAGATGATGTTGAAGCCGTTGTGCATGCTATGGACTTTGCAGTAGCTTACCGACAAGAATTTAAAAAAGACGTTTTTATCGATTTACTCTGTTACCGTCGTTATGGACATAACGAGGGAGATGAGCCCCGATTTACCCAGCCTAAACTGTATCAGGCAATTTCCAAACATCCAAACCCTAGAGAGATTTACAATCAAAAGTTGATGGCTCAAGGTGTTGTTGAGGCAAACATTGTAAAGGAAATGGTCAAGCAATTCAAAAACTTGCTTGAAGTTGATTTAAACGAAGCACGAAAAGAAGACACCACCAGCATCACTCGGTTTATGGAAAAAGAGTGGGCTCATATCAAAAAGGCTCGTGCTAAAGATTTTCTTACTTCTCCGGATACGGGAGTTCCTTACGATGCGCTATCTCGTATTGCTCGGGCGTTATATACAGCACCTGCTGGCCACCAGTTCTACAAAAAAGCATTACGACTTTTAAAGGATCGGCAAAAAATGTTCAACGAAACCGATCGTCTGGATTGGGGTATGGCTGAATTACTTGCTTACGGGTCCATTTTAATTGAGGGTAAAGAAGTTCGCATGACCGGTCAGGATGTTGAACGTGGAACATTTTCACATCGACATGCTATATTAAGAAATTTGGAGTCTGAAGAGCGTGTTAACCTATTAAACCATTTGGCGGATGACCAAGCTAAATTTGATGTTTACAATTCGCTCTTATCGGAATATGGTGTTTTAGGTTTTGATTACGGTTATGCACTAGCCTCTCCGGATGTTCTTACCATTTGGGAAGCGCAGTTTGGAGATTTTTCCAATGGAGCTCAAATTCTTATCGACCAGTATTTGTCTGCCGCTGAGGATAAGTGGGAAATATACAATGGTTTGGTGATGCTTTTACCTCATGGATATGAGGGGCAAGGAGCAGAACATTCCAGCGCACGATTAGAACGCTATTTGCAATTGTGTGGTCAATACAACATGCAAGTAGCCAACGCAACGACGCCTGCAAACTTCTTTCACTTGCTGAGACGTCAACTCCATAGAGATTTCCGAAAACCGTTGGTGGTTATGAGTCCAAAAAGTTTGTTACGCCATCCGAAGTGTGTGTCATCTGTTGGTGATTTGGTTGAAGGTAAATTTCAAGAAGTTATTGAAGATGTTGTACCCGAAGCAGAGGAAGTAAATAAGATTGTATTCTGTTCGGGTAAAATTTACTATGAATTACGGGAAGAAAAAGAGAAGCGCAATGCCCAAGACGTAGTTTTGGTTCGCCTGGAGCAATTGTATCCATTTCCGAAAACACAATTGGACGCTATTGTAGCCAAATACTCGAAAGTGAAAGATTATGTTTGGGCACAAGAAGAACCAGCAAATATGGGAGCTTGGGGCTTTATTCTTAGACATTGGAGAGCGTTACCATTGCAAGTTGTTTCCCGTTCTGCTAGTGCGACTCCGGCATCAGGATCTGCAAAGCGTTCGGCTCGACGTCAACGCGCTGTTATAGAAGGTGTGTTTGATATTTAAAATAGAAATTAAGAAGGCAAAATTATACCGTTATGATTATAGAAATGAAAGTTCCATCTCCTGGGGAATCAATTTCTGAAGTAGAAATAGCAAGTTGGCTTGTCGCTGATGGAGACTATGTAGAAAAAGATCAAGAGATTTGCGAAATTGATTCCGATAAGGCAACATTAACCTTAGCAGCTGAAGAAAGTGGAGCGATCACGATAAAAGTAGAAGAGGGTGAATCTGTAGCTGTTGGTGAAGTGGCCTGTGTTATAGATACCTCGGTAGAGGGATCTGCTTCTTCCGATCAATCAAAGGATGAGAAGTCTCCAGAAGTAAAAAGTGTTCAAGCTGTTGATCCATCTAAAACATCCTACGCAACAGGAACTGCCTCTCCTGCCGCACGAAAGATGATGGCGGAAAAGGGTGTTGAAATTACGCAAGGTTCAGGAAAAGATGGTCGTGTTACAAAAGAAGACGTTGTAAAAGCCAAAACAGCCATGGGTAACGGACCGGGGCCAAGAGGTTTGGAACGCAAGAAAATGTCTGTTTTACGAAGAAAAGTAGCTGAGCGGTTGGTTTCTGTAAAGAATGAAACGGCCATGCTAACGACCTTTAATGAGGTTGATATGAAGCCGATTATGGATCTTCGAGCGATTTATAAAGAGGACTTTAAAGAAAAGCATGGTGTTGGTTTAGGATTTATGTCATTTTTCACCAAAGCGGTTACCAGGGCCTTAAAATTATTCCCTGATGTAAATGCGATGATTGATGGAAAAGATGTAGTCTACTACGACTATGCAGATATATCAATAGCCGTGAGTTCCCCAAAAGGACTTATGGTTCCTGTTGTTCGGAATGCCGAATTGTTAAGTTTTGAAGGGATTGAATCTGAGATCAGACGTTTAGCCATAAAGGCTCGTGATGGTAAGATGGCTATGGACGATATGCTTGGAGGAACATTTACCATTACCAATGGAGGTGTGTTTGGTTCTATGCTATCTACTCCGATTATAAACCCTCCGCAATCCGCTATATTAGGAATGCACAATATTGTTGAACGACCTGTAGTTGTTGCTGGTGAAGTTGTTGTTCGTCCGATCATGTACGTAGCACTTTCATACGATCATCGAATTATTGATGGTCGTGAGTCTGTAGGCTTTTTATGTGCGGTAAAAGAGGCGCTTGAAAATCCTGTAGAATTGTTGTTGGATGGAGACGCCCATATTAAAGATAATTTAGAGCTTTAGAATGCTCGTCTTAACATAAATAGCCCTTTCACTATGCTGAGAGGGCTTTTTTGTTTTCTGTAATTTGCAATGAGAGCTTCCATTTAAAGCAAGTATCACAAAAGTTAATTAACAATAAAAAAAAGTTTGTTCTTCATAGAATAGCCGTAAATTTGCAATGCATTTTTTAGTTACAAGCTATGATACCAAGAATAAGATTTCAAAACAAAGATCAAGCAACTTTTGTAAGAGAGTTGAGAAAACGAGTGAATGGATATTTTAAAGAAAATAACATCTCTCGAAATGCAAACAGACATATGGTGATTAAGTCCATTGCCATGTTTCTAATTTACCTAGTGCCTTACACCTGTGTTTATTTGGGCGTGCTTACCGGAACATGGGCCGTTATGTTGGCTGTTGTTATGGGCTTTGGTATGGCGGGTATAGGCATGTCTGTAATGCACGATGCGAACCATGGAGCTTATTCTTCAAACCCTAAAGTCAATAATTTGTTAGGGATTTGTATTCACCTCATTGGTGGTGATGTATACAACTGGAAAGTACAACACAACATTCTTCATCATACCTATACGAATATTGATGGTTTAGATGGTGATATTGATCAAGATCCATTGTTGAGATTGTCATCGGAGCAGAAGTGGGAGAAGGGTCACAAATACCAGCATATCTATGCATTCTTTTTATATACTCTAGGGACTATTTTGTGGGCAATTTTGGATTTTGTTCAGTACCGAAGATTTACCAAGTTGGGTTTAAGCCCGGATGGTAAGCTAGATAAATTAAAACAATTTAGAAAACTCGTCCTTTACAAAATTGCATACTGGTGTTTCATTTTTGTTTTGCCAATGGTTTTTTCACCTTTTTTGTGGTGGCAAGTTGTTTTAGGTTGGATGGTGATGAATATGGTTGCTGGGTTTATTTTAACCGTAACTTTCCAGTTGGCTCACGTAGTTGAAGGGGTTTCTTTTCCTGTTCCTACGGATGAAGGTCAAGTAGAAAATGAGTGGATGATTCATCAATTGAAAACGACCGCTAACTTTGCGAAGAACTCAAAATTTGTTACGTGGTTCGTGGGTGGTTTGAATTTTCAAATTGAACACCATTTATTTCCCAATATCTGCCATGTTCATTACACTAAAATCTCAGATATTGTTAAGGCAACGGCAGAAGAATACGGTATTTTTTACAACGACAAAAAGACGTATTTGAGCGCTGTTTATTCCCATTACAAAATGCTTAAAGAATTGGGCGTAAACCCTGTATTAGCCAAGTAGTGTTAAGGTTGTGTTTTAATCATTCTGAATTGCTCTAAAGCTTTTCCTATCAAATCTATTTTTTCAAACACCAAACTTAGTTTGTTGTTTCTTTCCTTCATCTGACAAGATTTTGGGTTATCTTTTATGAAACTTATGATGTTCTTGAAAGACTCAGATTCAAAAAATGTGGACTGAGGGTTGGCAACGAAGTAAGCGATCATTTTCTGCGATTTAAGAATTACTTTTTCAAAGCCTAAATCACGGGCAATCCATTTCAGACGAACAGAATCAAGTAATTTCTCTACCGGTGGGGGCGTAGCTCCAAATCGATCCGTAATTTGCTCTTCAAATATTTTTAACTCCTGTTCATTTTCAATAGTATTGATGTCTTTGTAGAGTTGAAGTCGCTCAGAAATTGAGTTTACATAATCGTCCGGAATTAAGATTTCCATATCCGTATCTATCTGGCATTCGTCGACAAACAATGAATCGGAAGTCTCTGACGCATACAAATCTTTAAATTCAGTTTCTTTCAGCTCTTGTACGGCTTCGTTTAATATTTTCTGATACATCTCAAATCCGATATCAGAGATAAATCCTGACTGTTCGGCCCCAAGGATATCTCCTGCTCCACGAATCTCAAGATCTCGCATTGCAATATTAAACCCTGATCCAAGATCTGCATGTTGCTCCAGAGCCTGAATTCGTTTCCGACCTTCCTCACCCATGCTAATTCTTGGCGGTGTCACCAGGTAGCAAAAGGCTTTTTTATTGGAACGCCCCACGCGGCCTCTCATTTGATGTAGGTCACTGAGTCCAAAGTTTTGTGCATTATTAATGATGATGGTGTTTGCATTCGGGATGTCCAGGCCACTCTCGATAATGGTTGTGGATACGAGCAAATCAAATTCACCCTCAATAAAGTCTAACATCAAACGTTCCAATTTAGGGCCTTCCATCTGGCCGTGGCCTATACCGACCTTTACGTCAGGACAAAGTCGTTGGATCATCCCCGCGACCTCTTTGATGTTTTCGATTCTGTTGTGGATGAAGAAAACTTGACCTCCTCTTGAAACTTCATATTGTATGGCATCCCTGAGTGTTTCTTCATTAAACCCAATATTTTGGGTTTGTACAGGAAGTCTGTTTGGGGGCGCTGTTTTGATGGTTGATAAATCTCTAGCAGCCATTAATGAGAATTGTAATGTCCTAGGTATAGGGGTAGCCGTTAGAGTTAAAGTATCAACATTTGATTTGATGGTTTTTAGTTTGTCTTTCACTCCAACACCAAACTTTTGCTCTTCATCAATAACAAGCAATCCAAGGTCAAGGAATTTAACATCCTTTCCAACCAGTCGATGTGTCCCAATGATGATGTCTACCTTTCCATCGGCTAAGTTTTGCAGTGTTTCTTTTTGCTGTTTAGCTGTCTTAAAACGGTTTATATAGTCTACTTCACATGGAAAGTCTTTCAATCGTTTTCGGAACGTTTTATAGTGCTGTAAAGCCAATATGGTTGTGGGAACAAGTAGGGCAACTTGTTTGTTGTCGCATACGGCTTTAAATGCAGCTCGTATTGCAATTTCGGTTTTACCAAAACCAACATCACCACAAACCAATCGATCCATTGGAATGTTGGATTCCATATCTTTCTTAACGGCTTGAGTTGTTTTAAGCTGATCGGGGGTGTCTTCATAAATAAAGCTTGCTTCTAACTCATACTGAAGGTAATTATCCGGGTTAAATGCAAAACCTTTAACTGCTTTACGTTTGGCGTATAGCTGAATGAGATCATAAGCAACGGTTTTAATTTTTGTTTTGGTTTTGCTTTTTGTTTTGGCCCATTGTGGTGAGCCCAATTGGTGAATTTTTGGAGCTTTGCCTTCCTTACCGTTAAATTTGCTAATCTTGTGGAGCGCATGAATGCTAACATAAAGTAAGTCATTGTTGCGATAGATGAGTTTTATGGCTTCTTGTTTTTTCCCTTGGACATCTATTTTTTGCAGACCGCCAAACTTTCCTATTCCATGATCGATATGAGTTACGAAATCTCCGATATCTAAATTGGTAATCTCGTCAAGCGTGATGGTTTTCTTATATTGTTGCGCAGATTTGAGTCTGAATTTATGATATCTTTCAAATAATTGATGGTCGGTATAACAAAGTATCTTGTTCTCATGATCGACAAACCCCTCATGAAGCGGGAGTAGGATGGTGCTGTATTTGAACTCCCCATCAATCTTATCGAAGATGTTATGAAATCGTTCTTCTTGCTTTTGAGAAGAACACAAGATAAGATTGGTATACCCTTTCTGAGACATTTCATTAAAATGCTCAATAATAAGATCAAACTGTTTGTTGAAGCTCGGTTGAAATGAGGTTTGAAACTCAATTTTATGAGTTGATTTATCCTCCTTGCCACCAAATGAAATTTTATGAAAGTGCTCTGTGTTATTTGAGTAGGTCTTAGCATTGATGAATAATTCTTCGGGTTTAATGTGTTTGATGCTGCCATTTAGCTCCTCGAAAGAATTGTATGCTTTTAAATACAGTTTGTCTAAGTGAGCTTTACAGAGCTCTTCATCTTTAACCCATAAGATCGACTTTTCATGGAGGTAATTCATGAAAGAAACACGAGATTCTATCATCTCTTTGTGTTCTACATTAGGAATGATGCTGAGTTTTTTAACTTCCTTAATGGACAATTGTGTGTTGATGTTGAAGCTTCGAATACTTTCGACTTCATCACCGAAAAATTCGATTCGGTAGGGTTGTTCACTAGAAAAGGAGAAAACATCCACAATTCCACCACGAATAGAAAATTGACCCGGCTCCACAACAAAATCAGAATATTCAAAGCCATATTCGAATAAAGTTTCATTTAAAAAGTCGATTCCTATTTCTTCTCCGACGACAAGTTTTAGAGTGTTTTTGTGCAGCTCTTTTTGTGCGATTACCTTTTCGAATATGGCGTCAGGGTATGTAACGATACAACAAGGTTTTTTTCGTGTACTTAATCGGTTAAGAATCTCCGCTCTTAATAACACATTGGCGTTGTCAGTTTCTTCAATTTGGTATGGGCGTCGGTATGATCCGGGATAGAAAAGAAGATCTTTTTCGGGAATAAATTGCTCTAAATCGTTGTGGAAATAAGCTGCTTCCTCCTTGTCGGTTAGTATGAATATAAAGTTCTGATCTGAAGTTTTGAAACATTGACTTCCTATTATTGGTGTGATTGATCCAGTCAACCCAGTCAGGTGAATGGACTGTTCGCGATTCAAGGTGTCGAGAATAGTTCTGTCATGAGTATTCCTTAGATAACCGTTAAGTAATTCGCTTTTTTTCATATTTCTTTAATGGCTTAACCCCGGATCAGTTTACTGACCGGGGTGCTTCTACTCTCGTTTTATTCAAATCCTCAATCTAGCTCAATGGCGTATCGCGATGGAGGTCTTATTAATCCAAATAGCTCAAAGCTTTATTCATCATGACTTTAGATCCTGTGAAAAAAGGCGATCTTTCGTGGATTTCCTTTGCTTTAATGTCCAATAGGCGTTTTTTCCCCAGGGTGGCTAGGCCTCCAGCTTGTTCAGCAATCATCGCTATTGGATTGCATTCGTAGAGGAGCCTTAATCGTCCTTCAGGAGCATCTGCTGTGGCGGGGTAAATGAATATCCCGCCTTTGAGTAAATTTCTATGAAAATCAGCCACTAAAGAGCCCATAAATCGAGCTGTGTGGGTTCGTTTTCCTTTTTCGTTCAGTTTTTTACAGTGCTCAATGTAGTCCTGTATGCCCTTTTCTATGGTATAATAGTTTCCCTCATTTACGGAGAATATATTTCCATTTTGAGGTGTTTTTATGCTTTCATTTGTGAGGACGAACTCACCAGAGCTTGGTTCTAGGGTAAATGCATGTACACCTTTGCCACACGTGTAAATTAAGACGGTAGACGTGCCGTAAAGTACGTATCCGGCGATTGCTTGTTCATAACCGTGTCGATGAAATTCTTCTTTTTCTACCGGACCCTTTCTCTTGCGTTTGAAAACTGAGAATATGGTTCCAACAGAGATGTTTACATCGATGTTGGATGATCCATCCAAAGGGTCGGTGGCAAATAGGTATTCACCCGAATCGTTGAGAGTGATGATTTCATCATTTTCCTCGCTCAAAACAGCTGCAATGTGATTGCAAGCTCCAAGGCTCTCTATGAATTGCTCGTTGGCGTATAAGTCTAATTTTTGGACCTGTTCTCCTTGAATGTTCTCGCTTCCTGCAGCTCCCAGAACATCGACCAGGCCAGCTCTGCTTATGACAGAGTGGACTTTCCCTGAGGCTTCTTCTACAGCCTTTAAAATTGCAGCGAATGCCTGAGGATCGGGTTGATGAAGTTCATCCCTGTTTTTGATGAATTGACTTAAGAGAATTTCATTTTTGGTATTCATAAATCGTTTTTACTTTTTGATTTTGAAATGGATGTATTTTTCTCCTGTAGGGGTTCGTTACAAAGATAAGTTTTATGAGTTTATAAAGTTGATTTATTAGGATGCATCACACCTTTATTTTGTAGAACGGGTGCGTAACCTTATATAATTAATGCTTTGTTATTCTGCTCTTTAAAAAATACGTATATTTGCGCCCAATTTTGTGGGATTTATGTTTTAAAATCCTCATTTACAAGGTTTAACCATCAAAATAATTTGTTGATGAATATTTCTAAAGAAAACATTGATTCTTTAAATGCAGTATTGAAAATAGAACTTTCTGCTGCCGATTATCAAGAACGTGTAGCTACCGTTTTAGCGGATTACAGAAAAACTGCCGATATGCCTGGTTTCCGAAAAGGGAAAGTGCCTATGGGAGTTGTGAAAAAGCGATACGGTATTCCTGTTAAGGTCGAAGAGATTAATAAAATCCTTTCGGATTCTGTTACGAAATACATTGTCGATGAAAAGCTAGACATTTTAGGGAACCCTTTACCGAAAGAATCTGAGCAAATTGACTGGGAGCGACAAGAGGAATTTGTGTTTGAGTATGAATTGGGACTTGCGCCCTCTTTTGAAGTGAAAATTTCTAAAAAGATTCAACTCGATTTGTACAAAGTTAAGGCTGACAAGGCTATGATAGATCGCTATGCGGAAGATATTGCAAAGCGCTATGGGAAAATGTCTAGCCCAGAAAAAGTCGAAGAAAAAGATTTGGTTTACGGTACTTTTCAAGAGTTAGACTCAGAAGGTGTTGCTCTTGAGGGAGGAATTACAAATCAAGCTTCGGTATCTCTTGATGCTTTGAAAACAAGAAAGTTGAAAAATGAATTCATCGGTTCTGAAAAAAGTACTGTGGTTATTTTAGATCCTAAAAAAGGATTTGAAAATGATACGGATGCTGCTGCGATGTTAAATGTTGATAAAGAAGTTTACGCTACTTTGCAAGCTAAATTTTCTTTCACCATTGATAACATTAGTAGAATGGAGCCTGCTGAATTGAACACCGAATTGTTTGATAAAGTTTACGGTGAAGGTGTTGTGAAAAATGAAAAGGAATTCCGTGAGAAAATCACTTTGGAATCTGAGAATATGTTTGTTGGAGAGGCCGATCGAAAGTTTCAAAATGATGCAGTAGATTATTTGTTAGAGAAAACTTCATTTGATTTACCTGAGGAGTTTTTGAAGCGATGGATGCAAACCGTATCAGAGAAGCCGGTAACTTTAGACGAGATAGAAAAAGACTTTGAGGGTTATAAAAAGTCTTTGAAATGGCAGATTATTGAGAATAAGATCGCCAAAGAGAACAACATCAGCGTTTCAAGAGAAGACGCTGTTGCTGAGACTAAGAAGTTGATCACAGCTCAGATGGCTCAGTACGGTCAATTATCTCCTGAAGAAGAGCAACTGGAGCAGTATGCTCAACAAGTTCTTGAGAACAAAGACGAGGAGAAAAACATTTACGATCGTTTATTTTCATCGAAAATGACAGACCATTTTAAATCCTCATTTAAACTAAAAGAGAAAGAGATTTCATACGAGGACTTCGTTAAATTAGCTCAAGCTTAAACGCACATATAATAACTACAAAAAAGGCTCGTGTTTCACGAGCCTTTTTTTTATTTTAGCTATTCTATAATCTCAAATACTATAAAGATGTTCTCAAAAGACGAGTTTCGTAAATACGCAATAAAGCATCAAGGAATCAGCAGTTCGACTGTTGACTCATTTACTTCAATGATGAATAATTATATTTCTCCAACCATTATTGAAGAGCGCCAAATGAACGTGGCCTCTATGGATGTTTTTTCTAGGCTAATGATGGATCGTATTATATTTTTAGGTGTACCTATCAACGATTACGTTGCAAATATAATTCAGGCACAACTTCTTTTTTTAGAATCTGTTGATGCAAAAAAAGACATTCAGATTTATTTAAATTCACCGGGAGGTGGAGTTTATGCAGGTCTTGGTATATACGATACCATGCAGTACATCGCACCAGATGTTGCTACAATATGTACGGGAATGGCTGCTAGTATGGGAGCAGTGTTGCTTTGTGCTGGTGCAAAAGGAAAGCGTACTGCGCTCAAGCACTCTAGAGTGATGATTCATCAGCCTCTTGGTGGAGCCCAAGGTCAGGCGTCAGACATTGAGATCACTGCTCGAGAAATTCAAAAACTTAAAAAGGAGCTTTACACCATCATATCTGATCACTCAGGGAAGTCGTATGACGAGGTATGGAAAGATAGTGATCGAGATTATTGGATGACTTCTTCTGAAGCTCAAGATTATGGAATGATAGATGAAGTTCTTGTAAGAGCTAAATGATGATACAGAAGCCTCCCTTATGGGGGGCTTTTTTAATCATAAAAGTTCCAAATCAAACTCATTTTAAAGACAGGCTTAGTCATTGGGTAGGGTTTTAAAATATATTGGTTGCCTTGTCCTAGAGCATTGAAGTGTAAGTAAGTTAGATGTACTTTTAGCGTTTTGATCTGGAAGTTTGCAAATAAATCAAATTGATGACTAGCATCTGTTTCGTTCGATGGATTGACCAAGTAATCTCCAATGAACGGGGAATAGGTCATTCCTGGGTGTGCCGATTTGTAACGTATTCGAGTTCCTAATTGAGTTAATGTTGCTTTTTTAAGAATGTTTCCTTCCCAATATATTTTTTGATGGGCTAAGAATTCTACCATTGGAATTTCTGCGCTGGAACAATTTTGATACCCGACCTCACCTGTCCAATTCCATTTTTTGTAATGAAGTTTGTGTTTTAGCCTACTTTGAAAAATTTGAATCGTTTTCTCCGAAGTTTTTAAAACAGCAGACGCATTGTAGTAATGGTAATCTCTTATATTGTAATAGGCATGTTGCAGGTGGAGGTTGCTGCCGAGTTTCATGTTCCATTCAAGGAAGCGATTTGAGGATGATTCAGGGAAGTCTGAAACAAATGAGTTTGGACCTTGAGGGTTGTAGCTGTTTTGCATCATCCAGTTAGGTAGTTTTTTTTCAATACCTAATCTAAACTCATGATTAACTCCAATAAGTTTAACATTTTGCAGGTAATCTACTCTATAGTTAGATCGTTTATTCGTTGTTCTTCCGAAGGTGAAAGAAATTTCGTTTTCACGCGATAAAGAGGATAAGCTTGTGTAAATGTTAAATTGATTTATATCCGAGGCATCGGAGTCAAAGTTTTGATAACCTAGCCCGAGCATCATTTTCTTATCTCTGTCCAATTTATGTTTCCATCTTAAGGTATGGTTTGTGTTTGTGAAAACTCTGATATGGGTGCTGGAAGAATCTGTATGAACGGGGAAAATGAGTACATCGTCATGAAGATCATTGTAAAATAAAGAATCCCTAGAGACGTTCAATTCGTATTCAATTTCTGTTGGCTCCGAATATCGGTATGAATGCTTCCAGTCGATACCTTTTCGCTTGGAGATGCTGTTCAGGTTTGCCCATTTTATGGGAAAAAGTTGCCAATTGCTTACCGAATTGGATAAAAAAAGCTCATCATCAGTAATACCGCCGTTCCAGTTTGTTTCATTTTTAAAGGCGTGTATTCTCCATTCAGTTGTGTAGGATATTTTTGGATGTTTGAAGTTTCCGTACACTGAAAATTGTGAGGATTTGTTTTTTTCATGAATTAGATACCCCTCAGAAACAACTCGATCGTAGTCAATCATTACCGAACCGAACTTGTAGGGTCTTTGGTGAATGACATGAAGCTTTTGACCTTCAACAAATGTTGGAGCGTAGATGATTTTTGTATGTGGGAAATTTTCTTTGAAGAAAGGTGCATAAATGGTTTTTCTTGCAGAAGTTTCAATCAATCGATCACCAATTTTTAGATTTAGATGATTCTTAGGTTTCCACCAAATGGGTATCCTTAGAGAACCGATATTACTATGTAAGGTTTCCTCAAATGGATCGAATCCAAAGAGCAATAGGTCATCTTCCTCAAGAAATGAGTTTTGTTGCCTTTGAAACAAGCTCGAATCTACAGAAGAAATGGAGTTGATTTGCCGAGAATCTCCGAACGAGTCGTTTGAACGAGTCACTTGTCCCTGCAGTACAAGTGGTAATAAAAAGGGAATCCATTTTAATACTTTCATGCATCAAAGATAAGCGTAAATGACCATTAGAAAAATTAATTTACAAGGGATGGTTTTGAATCGATGTGACAAACCAAATTGATTTTATAATTCTATTTTTTTAAGTTGGAGAAGTGTTTGTAAAATTGAGGTATGGTTTCAATTCCTTTAAAATAGTTAAACAGTCCAAAGTGTTCGTTTGGTGAGTGAATTGCATCAGAATCTAAACCAAAACCTAACAGAATTGATTTTACATTCAGTTCTTGTTCAAACAGCGCCACAATAGGAATGCTTCCCCCACTTCGGACCGGAATAGGTTTAATACCAAACGTATCTTCCATGGCAAGACTGGCGGCTTTATATCCATCGATATCGGTCGGAGAAACATAGGGGGTGCCTCCATGGTGAGGTGTGATTTTAACTTTTACAGACTTGGGAGCAATACTGTGGAAGTGATTGCTAAATAATTTGGTGATTTCATTTGAGTTTTGTCCTGGAACCAGTCGCATTGAGATTTTAGCGAATGCTTTGGAAGCAATCACTGTTTTAGCGCCCTCGCCCGTGTAACCTCCCCAGATTCCATTCACGTCCAATGTTGGACGTATAGAATTTCGCTCCATCGTTGAGTAACCGACCTCTCCATGAACATCTTCAAGGTCAAGAGCCGTTTTATAGTCTTCAACGTTGAATGGTGCTTTTGCCATTTCTGATCTTTCATTGCTTGATAATTCCTCTACACCATCATAGAATCCGGGAATGGTAATCCTGTTGTTTTCGTCTTGAAGCGACGCAATCATTTGAGTTAGGATGTTGATTGGGTTTGCAACGGCCCCCCCATAGAGACCTGAGTGAAGGTCTCGATTTGGACCTGTGACCTCAACTTCTAGGTAGCTTAACCCTCTGAGCCCTGTTGTAATGGATGGTACGTCGTTTGCAATCATTCCTGTGTCAGAAATCAGTATAACATCTGCAGCAAGTTTTTCTGTGTTTTGTTTTACAAAGTCTTCTA
>DLQO01000013.1:5473-6299 GCA_002478765.1 Flavobacteriales bacterium UBA7430 | reverse complement strand
AGAGTCTTAGGCATGACTCTTTACACAAAGTAAGTTTGCTCAATGTAATGTATCAAGGAGTGAATCACCTTGATGTGAATTTCCTGAACACGGTCAGCAAATTCACTATGAGGAGCTCGAATTTCAACATCAGCATATGCGGCCAACGCACCTCCTGTTTTGCCGGTTAAGGCAATCACTTTCATTCCTTTCTCCCGAGCAGTCTTTGCAGCTTGAATGACGTTTGCCGAATTCCCACTTGTACTAATAGCGACAAGCACATCCCCTTCAAACCCTACACCCTCAACATAGCGAGAAAAAACAGCATCGGATCCGTAATCGTTAAGAACACATGTGATGTGAGAAGGATCTGAAATAGATACTGCAGGCAAAGCGGGTCTATCAGACCTGTAACGACCGGAAAGCTCCTCGGCAAAATGCATAGCATCGCACATAGAGCCCCCATTCCCGCATGTGATCAATTTGCCTCTATTCTTAAAGGCATTTACAATCAAAGCTCCGGCTGACTCGATAGCTTCAATATTTTTATCATTGGCAATAAAGGAGGTTAAAACATCCTGCGCTTCCAAAAATTCTTTACGGATACTATTCATTCCTACTGAGATGATTTGTTAATAATTACACCGTGTAACACACTGTATTACTCTATAAAAGCTGACAAACCTCTTTCTAACCAATCTTTAAAAACATCAACACTTCCATGGTCTTGGTAGTTTGCTGCTTCGATCAAAGGGTTTTCATCGTGATCTAAAACTAAATAATAGGGCTGAGAATTAATCTTGTAACGTTGGACTTGCATCACAGTCCACTTATCACCGACGGTTCG
>DLQO01000013.1:0-5427 GCA_002478765.1 Flavobacteriales bacterium UBA7430 | reverse complement strand
TGTTCTGAAGCTGGTAATTTGGTACGTTCATCGACATACAGCGAAATAATTACAACATCTTCAGACAAGATTTGTTTCACCTCGGAATCTGACCATACTTGTTCCTCCATCTTACGACAATTCACACATGCCCAGCCGGTAAAATCTAACAAAATAGGCTTATCTACTTTACGAGCATGTTCGAGCCCTACCTCATAATCATGAAAAACCATAATGCCCTGTGGCCCTAGATGTTGCCCTTCCTGTTCCAACTTATTTTCATAAGAAACTCCAGCTTGAGTACTTCCAACACCATGAGGTGACTCACTATAATGCATGGGTGGCGGGAAAGCATTAATGAGCTTTAAGGGCGCGCCCCATAAACCAGGAATCATGTATACCGTAAATGCTCCAGTAAGTATGGCAAAGAACAAACGATAAACTGAGACATAAGGTAAATCACTGTCGTGTGAAAACTTCAACTTACCCAACAAATACAGGGTCAATAAACCAAAAATAACAATCCAAATCGCAATGAATACTTCACGCTCTAGCAAATGTGCTTGCAATACTAAATCTGCATTGGATAAGAATTTAAAAGCTAAAGCTAACTCCAAAAACCCCAAAACAACTTTGACCGAATTAAGCCAACCACCCGACTTAGGTAACGAATTAAGCCAACCTGGAAATGCTGCAAACAATGTAAAAGGCAAAGCTATAGCTAATGAAAAACCAAACATACCAACGATTGGTCCTACATACGAACCTCCTGAAGCAGCTTCTACGAGTAAGGTGCCAACGATAGGTCCCGTACATGAAAAAGACACCAGAGCCAAGGTAAATGCCATAAAAAAGATCCCAATCATCCCTCCGCGATTGGAAGCCGAGTCCGCCTTATTAATCCACGAGTTTGGCATTCTAATTTCAAAAGCGCCAAGAAATGAGGCTGCAAAAATAATCAAGAGTAGAAAGAAGGCTAGGTTAAAATAAACATTGGTTGCCATACTGTTAAGAGTCTCCGCTCCAAAGATAGCCGATACGGCAACTCCCAAAATCAAATAAATCAAAATGATGGACACACCGTAAATCATGGCATTACGTATTCCGGCAGCTTTGTTTTCACTCTGCTTAGTAAAGAAGCTCACCGTCATCGGTATCATCGGGAAAACACAGGGTGTTAATAAGGCTATAAACCCACTTAAAAAAGCTATTAAAAAGATACTCCATAAACCTTGATCTTTCGCCTTATTAGAAAGGCTGATCGTTTCGGCAGGAGGCAACTGAACTTCTATATCAACCCATTCAGGTGGCAAACACATAACGTCGTTACAAACCATAAAGCCAAGCTCTCCTTTTAAGGTAACGGTATCTTCTGACAACAATTTAATACGTTGTCTAAAATCAACTCCACCGTCATAGAACTTTAAAATCGTTTCAAAATTCGGATCGTATTTCTCTTGAGATTTTACCTGTGCTTCAACGGCACCTATCAATTCAATCTTATCGTTATCAAAAAAGGTAAAGGTCGTTGGCACAGGGCCTCCCTCAACATCTTGAGCGTACATGTGCCAACCCTCTTCAATTGACGATTTAAGAACGAGGTCAACTTGGTTCTCCTCGAGAACCTCAACATCAAAACTCCACTTTACAGGATCTTGTATCTGAGCAAATACAGAAGTAATCGTGAATAGAGCTATTAAAAAAGCTAAACTATTTTTCATCGTACATCTTTTTCCAATTCAATTTTTACAGACTCAAAAAACTCTTCGGGCCTCTGGGTTCCCACAACATATTCCAAGCCATCTTTATCCGTCAACAAAAGAGCATCCTTACCGCGGGTGTAAAAATGAATACGCCCTTTACGATGCAAATTATATACCGGCCGCCGAACGTAATATTTCGTGTAGCTAATCAGTTCAACAGACTGAATGACTGACAAATCAATTTTCACTTTCCGCGCGGTCCATAAACCAACAAATATCAAACACCCGTTTTGCATCGTTGTTTCTAAATGAAGAACATACATCAACAAAGCAGAAAGCACTAAAGTTGCAATGCCCATGTAAAACAATACATCAGCAGAACGATGGTTTGGTTCAGAGAAATAATAGGAAACAAAGAAAAATAAGGCTAAGATGATTCGCCTCAAGTTAGAATATTTACTGTAGCCCAAGTACTGCTTTTCATGAAAAGCTGTAGATCCTTCCATTTCACGTTCAATTTAGCTGGACAAGGTAAACTTTTTGTGTAGTTTCCACAAGTTTAAAACGCTCATCTATTCGGTGCCCTACAATCCAAATAATCTCATCAGAAGAACACAAAAGCCACACATTTTCTTTCTCGAAAAGACTCATTTTTTGATCAACAAAAAAATCACTGAGCTTTTTCTTACCTCGCATACCCAAGGGCTTAAAAACATCGCCCTTACGCCACCTTCTTAATTCCAAAGGAAATTGAATTTTATCAAAATCCAATACTGCCGAGCCGGAACCCATATTAGGATTGAAATTTTTTGCCTCGTGTACGGAAAAATTCAATCCTACGGGCTCACACAAAATTTTCTGATTCTGTTTGACATAAAAGGATTGCTGAAGTTCTCTCTGTTTTTCTCTCAGCACTAAAACATCTCTATCTTTTAGCAATTCATGTGTACTGCTCGATACAATTTTCCCAGATTCTGCATGAATTAAATTTTCAATCGCCATCCAGTCATTAAAACCGTAACCGTCAATGAAATGAAATAACACATCCAAAGGCGATGGATATTTCAACAACTCAGATAAACTAATCTGATGTGCACTCTCCTTTTTCAGAAACAGTGAATCACGCTGTTTCTCATAGAAAAAAGCTAAATTTTGTGCAGCACTACCGAAACGTTCTGCATTTTCTTGGTAGGTCTTAGAAAGCGACGGATTCAGTTCTTTGAGGATAGGAATAACTTGATGGCGAAGCTTGTTTCGTGCATACTTGACGGAAGTATTGCTACTATCTTCACGAAAAACAAAATCACATTCACGCATCCATGAATCAAGGGCGGTTCTGTCGGTGAATAAAAGCGGTCGAATCAAACCATTCTGATGAGCCAAAATACCGTGCATACCTTTAACTCCAGTTCCTCGAGACATGTTAATTAATAGCGTTTCAATCTGGTCATCCTGATGATGCGCCGTAGCTACATAATCTAAATTGTTGGCTAATCGCAATTCTTCAAACCATGCATACCGCAAATCTCTAGCGGCCATCTGAATGGAAATAGACTTTGAATTAGCATAGTCTTCCGTATCAAATTCATTGGTATGAATGATGATTCCGTATTTGGCACAAACTTCTTTCACAAAAGCTTCGTCACCATCCGACTCTTCACCCCGGAGCTTAAAGTTACAATGTGCTACATGAACAGCAAAACCGGACAACCTAAACAGGTGCAACAAAGCCATAGAATCAAGACCCCCGCTTACCGCAATAAGCAGTTTATTAGCAGGATTTAGACCTATTCTTTCGCAATATTTAAGAAACTTTTTCTGCATACCTTCCCTCCAAAACCTCAAAAAGGGCTTTGGCTTTCACTAAACATTCTTCGTATTCTTTTTCAGCTTCACTTCCCATAGTTATAGCTCCACCTACCATAAAGGAAAGGTACTTATTTAAACTTTGGTATTGTATGCTTCGAATCACTACATTAAAATCAAAGTCTCCATCTGGTGTTATATATCCAACGGCTCCCGAATAAAGTCCTCTTTTAGTCTCTTCAAACTTCTCAATCAACTTCATGGCTCTAATTTTCGGAGCACCTGTCATGGAACCCATAGGGAAAGTCGCGCGTAAAATATCTTTCATTTCTATTGCCTCTCTAAGCGTACAACTTACAGTAGAAATCATATGATGCACTTGATCAAAAGTATAAACACCAAAAAGCTCATCTACGTTCACGGAATCTTTTTCTGCAATACGCGATAAATCATTCCGCACCAAGTCCACAATCATTACATTTTCTGAGCGCTCTTTTTGATTTTCTAATAGCTCCTTTTTAAGTTGCTCATCTTCCACTTTACTTAATCCTCTTCTTCGGGTACCTTTAATCGGCTGTGAAAAAATTCTACCTCCTTCTCTCTTTATGAATCGCTCCGGACTCGCAGAAATTAAATGCGTAGTACCCAACTTAAAATAACAGGAAAAAGGAGCTTTAGATGCCTCATTCAAACTTTTGAAAACGTTTAAGGGATCTAAATCGGTGTTTTCTGCATAAAACTCCTGACAATAATTCATCTCGTAAATATCCCCTCGCTGAATATGCTCTTTAATCTGATTTACATTCTCGATATAGTTGGCTTTAGATACCATGGGTTTGAGAACACTATTAAAACCAATATCTGAGGGCGAGAACGTCGAGAATAATCGTTCTACAGGGAATTCTTTTTGCTCCTTATGATGATAAATGAAAAGCTGGTTGTCTTTATAGTAAAATAAATATTTCGGTAGAAAAAAGTGCAATGCAGGAGCTTGAATTCCATCGCTATTTTCAGAATTCAGACGCTCTAGTCCATTTTTTAAGTCGTAACTCAAACTACCAAAAACCCAATCCTTGTGTTTTTCATGAAAAGCTTGTAAAGCCTCAAAGGCGCCATGTTCCCCAACACTAATCTCATCCATAGAACCTGCAGCAATTACCCATTCAAAAGCATCGCCTTTGGATGTGTTTCCATCCAGAAGTAATAGGTTGACTTCCTTTTTAAAATAATCCAAAAGCACATACTTTAGATCTGTGTTTTGAATTTCAGGAATGTTTGTTTGTAATTGCATTCGCCAAAGTTAGGTAAAATTTAAAGCTCCAAGCTGCATTCAAGAAAACCAATCCTATTAAAAAAGCCTCTCCCCACTCGGTGAGAAGAGGCTTGTATACCTCGTGCTTTTCAACTTAAGTTAAATGTGTAAAGCCCTCTTATCTGTAGCGTCTAAAGCGGCTTCTTTAAATGCTTCCGTAAAGGTAGGATGTGCATGACAAATTCGAGCGATGTCTTCTGCTGAAGCTCTATACTCCATAGCAACAACAGCTTCTGCAATCATGTCGGCAGTTCGAGGTCCAATCATATGCACCCCTAAAATTTCGTCCGTATTGGCATCGGCTAAAACTTTTACGAATCCGTCAGTATCTTCTGAAACCCGTGCTCTTCCACTCGCTTTGAATGGGAATGTTCCAGACTTGTACTTGACACCAGCAGCCTTCAGCTGTTCTTCCGTTTTCCCTACCGCAGCAACTTCTGGCCATGTGTAAACCACACCTGGAATTAAATTATGATTGATGTGAGGTTTTTCACCAGCCATGTGTTCGGCTACAAAAACGCCTTCTTCCTCAGCTTTATGAGCCAGCATCGCTCCTCGAACCACATCTCCAATAGCGTATATATTACTGACAGACGTCTGCAAATGCTCATTCACATCCACACGACC
>DLQO01000034.1 GCA_002478765.1 Flavobacteriales bacterium UBA7430 | reverse complement strand
CATCGCCCAGTGATGATACACAGAGCACCCTTCGGTTCTCTAGAGCGATTTGTTGCCGTATTGCTTGAACATTGCGGAGGAAACTTCCCTTTGTGGCTCACGCCTGACCAAGTTTGCATACTTCCAATTAGCGATAAGTACATGGAATATAGCAAGGAAGTTTTAAATTCGCTTAAAATTTCCGATATTCGCGCCGAGATTGACGACCGTAGTGAAAAAACGGGACGTAAAATTCGTGATGCAGAAGTTCGTAAAATACCATTCATGCTAATCGTTGGAGAACGTGAAGCCCATGAAGGCAAAGTCTCTGTAAGGCGACACGGTGGCGAAGACCTTGGAAGCATGAGCTTGGAAGAATTCAAAGCCTTAACGAACAAAGAGATTACAGAAAATATTGACGAATTTGTTGTTTAACTAAACGATAGGAGGAACAAGCCATAGCAATTAGAAGAAGAAGAAGTAGAGGTCCAGGACGTGTCATTAGGGAAAATGCACACAACATCAACAAAGCAATTAGAGCGCCCGAAGTGCGTCTTACAGCAGGTGAAGGAATAGAAGAAGGTGTTTACCCTACTCGGAAAGCCATCGCACTTGCTGATGAGCTTGGTCTTGACTTAGTAGAAATTGCTGCCAAAGCAAACCCACCTGTTTGTCGTATTGTAGACTACAACAAGTTCTTGTACGAACAAAAAATGCGTCAAAAAGAAATGAAAGCCAAAGCCTCGAAAGTGGTTATTAAGGAAATTCGTTTTGGACCCAATACAGACGAACACGATTTCGACTTTAAACTTAAGCATGCCAAGAAATTTTTATCGGATGGTGCGAAGCTTAAAGCTTTTGTGTTTTTTAAAGGACGCTCTATCTTGTTTAAAGACAAAGGAGAAATATTATTACTAAGATTTGCTCAAGAATTAGAAGACTATGGTAAAGTCGAGCAATTGCCAAAGCTGGAAGGTAAACGTATGATTATGTTTATCAGCCCAAAAAAGAAATAAGAACTCATATTTAGGAAATAAAGAGGACAGATCATGCCAAAGATGAAAACCAAATCCAGTGCCAAGAAGCGTTTTAAGCTAACAGGTACCGGTAAAATCAAAAGAAAGCATGCGTTTAAAAGTCACATTCTTACAAAGAAAGGGACGAAACAAAAGCGAAATCTAACAAAAATAGGTTTGGTACACGAAGCCGATGTGCCAAATATCAAGCAACAATTGTGCTTGTAATGCGCAATTAGCGTTTATTAATTAACCCTGTACTTAGCAACTAAGAGTTTCGAAAGAAACCGCTACGTATAAAAAAATTAAACATTATGCCTAGATCAGTAAATCATGTTGCGTCTAAAGCACGCAGAAAAAAAGTAATCAAACTTGCCAAAGGTTATTTCGGAAGAAGAAAAAACGTTTGGACCGTAGCGAAAAACGCTGTTGAAAAAGGTTTAACATACGCTTACAGAGACCGTAAGGTAAAGAAAAGAAACTTTCGTTCTTTGTGGATTCAGCGTATCAATGCCGGTGCTCGTCAATACGGTTTGTCTTACTCTCAGTTCATGGGGGCGGTTCACAAAAACAACATCGAACTTAACCGTAAGGTTTTGGCCGATTTGGCTATGAACCATCCAGAAGCTTTTAAAGCGATTGTGGATAAAGTAAGTAAATAATAAAGAACCATTCCTAAATATGTTAAAAGGAGCCCTAGGGCTCCTTTTTTTGTCTCACAAAATATAAGAATAACATCAAAGTAAAATTATCAGTTTAAACCAACGGAAATTTATCCTGGTGAATACACCACAATTTTCATCCTTCTCGTTGTATATGAAAAAAGAGCCCCGAAGGGCTCTGTACTATGAATTCTGTATCTGTTCTACAATCTTACCTTCTAACTCTTCCGCAAGCTCAACGTTATCTTGCAGGAGTCGCTTGACCGCATCTCTACCTTGTCCTAACTTCGTGTCACCATAACTAAACCACGAACCACTTTTCTTAACGACGGCATACTCTACACCTAAATCAATGATTTCACCTACTTTAGAAATTCCTTCTCCGTACATGATGTCAAATTCTGTTTTACGGAAAGGTGGGGCAACTTTATTCTTGACAACCTTCACACGAGTTCGATTTCCAACAACTTGCTCACCATCTTTCAGTTGCGTACTTCTTCGGATATCTAAACGAACCGAAGAATAAAACTTAAGGGCGTTACCACCAGTAGTCGTTTCTGGATTCCCAAACATTACACCTATTTTCTCACGCAATTGATTGATGAAAATACAAGTACAACCGGTCTTTGAAATAGATGCTGTCAGTTTTCTAAGTGCCTGCGACATCAACCTCGCATGAAGACCCATTTTAGAATCTCCCATCTCACCCTCAATTTCGCTTTTAGGCGTTAAGGCTGCTACTGAATCGATCACAATGATGTCTACAGCACCCGAACGAATTAAATTATCTGCAATTTCAAGAGCTTGTTCTCCAGAATCAGGCTGTGCGATAATCAACTCATCTATATTAACGCCCAAGTTCTCAGCATAAAATCGATCAAAAGCATGCTCAGCATCAATAAAGGCAGCAATCCCTCCTGCTTTCTGAGCTTCAGCCATTGCGTGTATTGAAAGAGTTGTTTTTCCTGATGATTCAGGACCGTAAATTTCTACGACTCTCCCTTTGGGATATCCACCAATTCCAAGAGCTAAATCAAGTCCTAAAGAACCTGATGAAATACTT
>DLQO01000020.1 GCA_002478765.1 Flavobacteriales bacterium UBA7430 | reverse complement strand
TGCTTTTGTAAGAATACCTATGTACGGTTTTACGGAAAGTTATAACATTTCAGTTTCTGCCGCACTTGTTTTACATGATGTTGTAACCCGACTTAAAAAATCTGAGGTGAATTGGAGGCTTTCTGACTCAGAAATCCTTGACAAGAAAGTAGATTGGGCTGTGAAATCAATTCGAAGCGGTGAGCAAATTTTGAAACAACTTTTGGATTCATAGATTTTTTGATGAATCTTTTAGCAAACCCTCTTTACAAGAATATCTTCATTAACAGACTATAAAGCTACCTTTTTCATTTTCATGGTTTTTTGAATTCCTTTTTTCTTTTTCTTTTCAAGGATCTGTAGTTTTAATTTATGTTTGTCCCAATTCCATTTTCTTGGTACAGTTACGTTATCATTTAAAGGTTCTACATCAGCAATTTGCCCTGTGTTGTGTAGCCTAATTACCTTGATTTCAGAGGGCTTATGATCAATGTTTATTGAATAGTGTGTGTTTGTCCATGGCCAATCCTCTAAAATTTTCGTACCCGATTCCACTTCCTTTTCTCCTCGCATCAGTACGGTTGGAATATAATAGTTAGACAAACGACCATCGTTCATTTCAATCTCAAATTCTACAGGCATCGGCATTTCTCCTTTTTTTAGTGTGATTAGAGTCCCATTCTCCTTTTTATTGATCTCGTGAATGCCGTAGTCAATAGTTTTGGTTGAGTTCACGAAATACTCGAAATACCAATCCAATTCCATATTGCTTTCCTTTTCAACGATGCGTTTAAAGTCTCTTGCATCTGGATGCTTATAAGCCCATTCATCAAAGTATCGTTTTAAAGATCTTTCAACCACTTCATCACCTACAATGTAACTTAACTGATCCAGGATGACTACGCCTTTTGAGTATGAAGCAACTCCATATGCCCAATTGGTGTCAAAATGATCTGCATGCGTACACAATGGTTCTTCATAGTGGCTGTTGGCAATTCGCTTGTAACTTTTGTAAGACCCTTCGTGTATACCAGGGAAGTCTTCGGGGAAAAATTCGTATTCAATTCGGTTAGAAGCATATGAGGTAAAACCTTCATCCATCCAAGCATAGAGGGCCTCATTAGTTGCGAGTAATCCGTGGTACCAACTATGCATAGCTTCGTGAACGGAAACGCCAACAAGACTTTTCAAGCTTCTATGACCGGTAATTAAAGTTGCCATAGGGTATTCCATACCACCATCTCCGCCTTGTATGATGGAGTAGTGTGGGTAGGGGTATTCCCCAAAATGTTTATTGGCATATTCAAAAGTACGTATCATGTACTTACCCAAATCTTTCCAGTGTTTGGTTTTTTCTCCCTGCTGATAGAAAAGATGAAAGTTAGGACCGTTGTCATTTTGTATGATTTCGTGAGTGTAGTCAGGGTCAGCAGCCCACACAAAATCATGAACCTTTTCGGCTTTAAAATTCCACGACAATTTCGTGGGAATGGTGTCCAGGGTTAATTCTGAGTATCCATGACCGATTTCGTCCGGATTTTGAAGAACCCCAGTAGCTGCAATGGTGTATTTAGAGTCCATGTGTATGGTGACGTCGAAAGAACCCCATATACCATAAAACTCTCTTCCTACATAGGGATTGGCGTGCCAACCATCTTTGTCGTATTCACATAGTTTAGGATACCATTGTGACATGGAGTAGTCAATACCCTCTGAGTTCATCCTACCCGAACGCCGAATTTGTATGGGGACTTGGGTTTTATATTTCATACGAAATTCAACCGTATCATTAGGAAGTATACTTTCAGCTAGTGAGACCTCAAGGATGGTCTCGTTAATTTCAAAATCTAAGAAGACCCCATTTTGTTCTAAGCTCCATATTTCTTGCAATCCTATTTGTGTAGGTTTGAGCTTAGAGATGCGGTTCCCAACCCGTCTGTCCGAGTCAATAATGGTTTTAGACCTGACATCCATCATGCTTCCGGGTTGGAAGGCGTTAAAATATAAATGATAGAAAACTTGGGTTAACGTGTCGGGAGAATGATTGATGTAAGTCAAGTTTTGCAGTCCTTCAAATTGATGATGTGTAGCATCAAAGTCGACGTCCATTTTATAGTGAGCTTCTTGTTGCCAATAGTTCTGACCGAAAATGGGTAAGGATATGATTAAAATTATAAGGGTTGAAAAACATTTTTTCATTCGTGCAGATTTTGATTAATTTAGAGCCTAAATCTACAAACTATATTTTTTCAATTCATAGATGGCCGAACAACGTAAGATATTGCGAATATTTAAACTGATTAGTTTGTTAAAAGGAGTTCGAAGAAGAACTCCCAAGGAACTCGCAGATATTCTAGAAATTTCTAAGCGAACCGTATACAGATACTTCAACTTACTTGAAGAACTGGGCTTTGTGATAGATGCAGATTTTGAAGGAGCTTATTTTATTCCTACGGAGGAAGGTGATGAGTATCAATTTACTTTCAATTCAGAAGAATCCCTTTTGATCCGACAATCCATAAAGCGTTTGTCGGCTTCTCATAATTTGTCCGAACACATACTGAAGAAGCTTCACATGATGAGTGAGCAAGCTCAAATAGGGGAGAATATTTTAAATGCGAGTAATGGTTTGAAGATTGAAAAGTTATCGAAGGCGATTCAAGAAAAAACACAGGTAAAATTGTTGAATTATTCTTCATTAAATTCGAATACTGACACCAATCGTTTGTTTGAACCCATAACTTTTACAACGAATTATACCGGTGTCATCGGCGTTGATGTCCAAAAAGCTCCAAGCGAAGCCAGAATTTTCAACATCAATAGGATTGGTCAGGTAGAGGTGTTGCAGAAACAGCAGCAGTTTGCTTCAAAAATAGAGGTGCAACCGATAGACTCTTTTGGTTACAAAGGAGAGCGACTTTTTGATGTTGAATTGAAGTTGCAGCGAAAGGCATATTCTTATTTAATTCAGTTTTACCCTCAAACAAAGCCCTTAATCAAGGGCAAGACAGATGATTACGTTTTTTCTGGTAAAGTTTATATTTCAGAATATTTACTTAGATTTTTGTTAGCGTTTCCCGATGAAGTTCAGATCATCAATTCCATGGATCTGACGGCTGAATTTGCAATATTCAAAAAGACCCTTTAATATTTTTTATGGTAGTAATTGATACAGTGACATAAGTTGTCACTTCATTATTCTTGATTTGTAGTGTAGAAAAACACACAAAATCATGACAACAACATACGCACTTAGACAAAGTACACATCAGTTCTCTCCTTTTGGAATTGATTTTTCTCAGAAGGACGATCACTTGGGAGTTCGCAATACACGCCTGCTCGAAGAGCTTATTGATGGTAAATTACAAAGGGAGTATTATTTTCAGACCCGACAATTTGGAAAGGTTTATTTGACTGTCGTAAGCAAGTTGGTTATTTCAGATCAAACTTGGAATGCTTTTATGGGCACTTTCACGAAAGATTCTGACGTTGATGAATTTATAGATGTCATACTCAACAATCAAATCGAATCAGACCTTTTAGGCATCATAGGCAATAACCTCCCTAAGTACCCAGATGTTCTCGGAGTTGTAATGATGGGAGATACTATATATAATGGTTAATTTACTCACTATTGATTGTGATCAATGATGTAATCAATGACCTTTCTCATCAGATGCACACGGTCTTTTCCACGAACATTGTGAGGGTGGTGTGGGTAGGCAAAGTAGTCCAGTTGAACGTCCTTCTCCACACATTGCTGAACAAAGGCCAGAGAATGCTGCCAAACGACTACGTCATCTTGTGCTCCGTGTATCATAAGCAGATCTCCTTTTAAATTCTCAGCTTTATTGATCAGATTCGTGCTTTCGTAACCTTTGGGGTTGGTTTGCGGTGTATCCATGAAACGTTCTGTGTACATGACCTCATAAAGTTTCCAGTCTGTAACTGGCCCACCTGCAACGCCACAGGTAAATACGTTTGGATATGTACACATTAAGTTGGTTGTCATAAACCCCCCATAGCTCCATCCGTGAACAGCAATTCTATTTCCATCGATAAATTTAAGAGATTTTAGGTGCTCGACACCTCTTATTTGGTCTTGCATTTCTACTTCGCCAAGATTTCTAAATATTTCCTGCTCAAAATCACGTCCTCTGTTTTCAGAACCTCTACCGTCAACCGTAAACACGATGTAATTCTTCTCATTAGCCAAATAATGCATCCACAAAGGGGCTGCTGCCAGGTGCGAATTATGAAGTAGTTGAACTCCGGGGCCATTATACACGTATACCAAAGCTGGGTAAGTTTTTGCAGTGTCAAAATCTGCCGGCTTTATCATTCTACAATTTAAAGCAGTTGCACCTTTTGTCTTAATCGTGTACAATTCTGTTTGAGCAATTTCTATATTTTCAAATGGGTCTTCAGATTGAAGTAAGGTGCGTATTGATTTTCCATTATAATCTATTAATTCAATCGTTCTGGGATTTTCAAGGCTGCTGTGTAAATCAATTAGATATT
The DNA here is from genome assembly GCA_002478765.1 of Flavobacteriales bacterium UBA7430. GTDB lineage: Bacteria > Bacteroidota > Bacteroidia > Flavobacteriales > UBA7430 > UBA7430. The sequence continues at coordinate 12,410 of DLQO01000020.1, read as the reverse complement.
GTCCATTGGAACTGGCTTGAATGCGATGTACCCCTTTAGCCTTTGAGATTCTTGTTGATCGAGAGGAGTTTAAGGAGCTTTTAAATACTTGAGTTTCTAAAGCATGATTGTGTGTTCCGGTAAAAAGAATGGATTGGTCTGAAAATGCAATAAAGTCTTTGACAACCCATTCTCCATTAGTGACTTGATTTAATAGTTGTCCCTCAGTGTTGTAACGGTAAAAGTGGTCGAAGCCATCTCGTTCCGATCTCCAAAGAAATTCGTTGTCGTGTCCCGGTATAAAAATCATTGGATGAAGAGGTTGAGTGTACTTTTCGTGTTTCTCCTCAAACAGGGTTTTAACATATTTACCTGATTTCGCATCATACTTGTTGAGTTTCATATGGTTTTGATCTCTGTTTAAAATAGCAATATAGATGTACTCGTCTTTTGGTCCCCACGCGATATTTGTGAGGTATTGATCCTTAGGTTCCCCTGTTTTTAAAAAAATAGTTTTTTCATTTTTCAGATTGTAAACACCCAAAGTTACATGATGACTTTCCATGCCAGCCATAGGATATTTGACGTTGTCAATCGTAGCAATTCTGCCACTTGTGTTTACCAAAGGATACGCTGTAACCATAGACTCATCTTTTCTGTAGAACGCGATGTATTTTCCCGAGTTGGACCAGAATGTACCCTTTGAAATGCCAAACTCGTAACGATGAACCGCTTGACCGTTGACGATGTCTGATGATTCGTCTGATGTAATCCGGTGTGTTTTATTATTTGAGTCTTGAATGAGAAGGTTGTTTTCTAGGGTGTATGCTAAGGCGAGTGCTTTATTTGAAAATTCAGTGTGATGAGCGTTTTTGTCAAAGCTTAGCAGGTTAGTTAAGTAGTCCTTAGATAAATCATAGATGTGAAAAGTTGAGTTTTTCTGAAATCGGAAACGATCCTGATCTAACCAGTGTATTGTCGGAAATTTACCTAAGCTGTCTTCGTTAAAGTGCTTATTTATTTTAGATAGTGGGATTGTATTTTGGTCGCCTTCAATATTTTCTATCACCATTTGACTTTCTTTAGTGTAACAAATGTTATTGCTATTTTTCACCCATTGAAGCCCGCTAATGCGATCAGGAGCAAACTTAGTCCATCGAGATAAGATTGCGTCTTCAAGTGATAAAGAGTCTTTTTGAGCATAAGCTTTGGATAATGAGCATATCAGTACAAACAGTAAAATTCTTTTCATTTTTCATTTATTAAAATTCACTAACAAAGCTAAAAAGCTTTTTGTAAAATACTAAGTTCATCAAGACATCGTTACCGAATAGATTACTATTTTAGCAATTATGAAATGGATTCGAGTTTTTTTATTCTTGTCTATATGCAGCGCTTCTTTGCTCGCACAAACAGGGGGGGGCAATACCTTCGAGTTTCTGAATTTAACTTCTTCAGCCCGAGTTTTAGCCTTAGGGAATGTTTTGGTCAATACCTTAGATGATGATGTGAATTTGGCGCAACAATTGCCTTCCTTGAATCATGTTGGCATGAATCATCAATTATCATTAAACTACACCAACTACTATGCGGGCATCCGATTTGGTTCTATGGTTTATGGACTCCCCAATGATAAATTAGGAAACATAAGTTTGGGGATACAGTATTTAAATTACGGTGATTTTGACAGGACTGACGCGTATGGGAATTCACTGGGCGAATTCAATGCGGGAGAATATGCCTTATACACTTCAGCTACTCTATACAAAAGGTCTGGTTTTCGATTCGGATCCTCTATTAAGGGGGTTTATTCCAATTTAGAGTCTTATGATTCCTATGGTCTTTTGGCTGATTTATCAGCTACATATGAATACAAAGAGCGTCGTGTTTTAGCTTCATTGTTAGTCAAAAACATCGGATTTCAGTTTAAAACGTATGCCGGTAAATCTGAACCCATGCCTTTTGAAGTTATGGTGGGGGTTTCGTCAAGATTGCAGCATGCACCTTTTCGATGGTCTGTTACTTGGTCTCATCTTGAAAAATGGGATTTGTCGTACATAGATCCGGAAGAATCCTCGCTGGATTTGATTACGAATGAAGAGGTTCAGGTACAGTCAAAGACCCGAGATAAAATTTTATCTCATCTTCATTTGGGCGGTGAGTTTTTATTAGGAAAAAGCTTCAATATTAGGATGGGTTATAACTTCAGAAGGCGTCAGGAACTCGCCATGGATGTTTACAAACATAATGTAGGTATGTCATGGGGGTTTGGTGTGAAAGTGCGTAAATTCCAACTTGATTATGCTCGGGCATTCTATCATGCAATTGGTCCTATGCACACATTTTCTATAATCTCAAATGCAGCTAAATTTAAAAGAAAATGATTCCAATTATTATAGCAGTAGACGGATATTCTTCAACGGGTAAGAGCACTATAGCGAAGTCTTTAGCAAAAGTTTTAGGCTACACTTATATTGATACTGGGGCGATGTACAGGGCTGTCTCTTTACATGCATTAAGGCAGGGTTACCTGATGGGTTCAGACATAAATGTTGAGAGTTTGATCGCTGACCTAAAAAGCATTGAAATTTCCTTCTTTTTGGCAACTGATTCTAATTCGGTTGTCTGTTTGAATGAAGAGCCTGTTGAGTCCGAAATTAGAGGTATGGAGGTTTCTAATTGTGTTAGCAGAATCAGTGCCATACCCCAAGTAAGAGCATTTTTAGTTGCTCAGCAACAGATGATGGGAGTCAAAAAAGGTTTAGTAATGGACGGCAGAGATATTGGTTCGGTTGTTTTTCCAAAAGCGGAGTTGAAATTATTCATGACAGCCTCAGAGGAAATTAGAGCCCGACGACGGTATGATGAGTTGCTCGCAAAAGGAGACGATGTGGATTTTGATTCCGTAAGATCTAATATTGCCGAACGAGATTATAGAGACACGCACAGAGAGATTGCGCCCTTAATTCAAACTGATGACGCGATAGTATTGGATAACAGTAACCTGAGCCCCCAGGAACAGTTGGATTGGGTGTTGAAAAAAGTAAATCAGATTACCTCAAATTTATAATTATTTGTTCGCTGCCGCCTCCATAATTGTTTGGACTAAAACAGCTTAGATTTTTCGATTTAGGTGTCGTCTATTTTCCGCGTTTTAAGGGGCTAGAAGTATTCGCTACAATCTTTTTACAGAATGGTACCCCACGATAAATTTAGTATCTTTTCCAGATTGATTAAAGAAAATATGAAAGTATCCATAGTAACGATAGGTGATGAGATTTTAATAGGTCAAATAGTTGATACAAATTCGGCTTGGATGGCTCAAAGACTCAATGAGATTGGTTTGCAAGTGCAGAAAATATATTCGATTTCAGATGATGAAGAAGAAATTATAAGAACCATAAAACGCGCAGGTCAATTAACAGATGTTGTGCTTATAACTGGAGGTCTTGGCCCCACAAACGATGACATTACAAAGAACACCCTAGCCAAAATTTTTGATGATCGTTTGGTAAGAAACGAAGAGGCTCTTCAGCATATAAAAGACTTATTTTTGAAGAAGGGTCGAAAAACAATCAACAAGCTCAATGAGCAACAAGCGGATTTACCTTCGAAGTGTACAATCCTAATGAATCCTATAGGTACTGCTATGGGGATGTGGTTTGAGGAGAATAAAAAACAGTTCATTTCAATGCCCGGTGTTCCTCGAGAGATGAAAGGTATGATGAATGATTTAGTTCTACCTAAATTGCAGTTAAAGTATGGAGGTGGTTTTTTTGTTCACAGAACGATACTAACTCAAGGAGCCCCCGAGTCTATTCTAGCTGTAAAGCTTTTAGATTGGGAGAAGTCGCTCCCCAAGGAGGTTAAATTAGCATACCTACCCTCAGAGAATAGAGTGCGACTTCGATTAAGCATTAGTGGGAGTGATGAGCAAAAACTCAACAGTTTATTGAATGATGAAATACAGAAACTGAATACGATTATTCCGGAACATATTTATGGGGAAGAAAAAGATCGAGTTGAGCAGCGCATTGGAGAGCTGTTGCTTAAAAATAAAGCAACTGTTGCCACAGCAGAAAGTTGTACTGGAGGTTATGTTGCTCATTTGATAACGACCGTTCCTGGATGTTCATCATATTTCCGAGGGAGTATTTTAGCTTATGATAATACGATTAAGCAAGAAGTTCTTGGCGTTCGTCAAAAAAGTTTAGAAGATTTTGGAGCTGTAAGCAAGCAGGTGGTCGAGGAAATGGCTTTGTCAGTTAGGCGGATAATGGGTGTTGATTATGCTCTTTCAACCTCAGGTATAGCCGGTCCATCAGGAGGTTCAGATGAAAAGCCTGTTGGTACTGTGTGGACAGCTATTGCTGGTCCAAATGGTGTTAAAGCTAAGGTGCATCACATGGGTTCCGAAAGGCAATGGAACATAAAGCGAAGTGCAAGTGCTATATTGTTAGATTTTCTTCATGAATTGGAATCTTCTGATAAAAAAATAAAATAGTTTTTTTCGTTTGAATAAAAATCCTACTTTTGCAATCCATTTCGAATAGACAGAAAACATAATTTATATAGCAATGTCAAGAGTTTGTAGTATAACAGGTAAGAAAGCGATGGTAGGGAACAATGTTTCTCACTCGCAAAGAAAAACAAAGAGAAAGTTTGGTGTTAACTTGATTAAGAAGCGTTTCTTCGTTCCTGAAGAGGATCAATGGATTACTTTGAAATTGTCAGCTTCAGCTCTGAAAACTGTAAACAGAAAAGGAATTTCAGCCGTATTGAAAGATGCTCGTGCCAAAGGTATGGAGTTGAAATAATATTTAACAGACCCCATTAAAAGTTGCCTCATTTTTGAGGCAACTTTTTTTTTGCCTTATTTTTCCTGCATATCAAACTTATTTTTGTTCACATCCATTTAGATATAATAATGTATATTAGTAATTAACAGTTGGCCGGGTAAATAAATTTATAATGTTTGTAAATGAAGAATTTTTACAGTTCATATGGAAGTTTCAATTATTTAATTTTTCAAATCTAAAATGCACCAATAAGGAAGAGCTCTTGATTTTGAGTCCGGGAACACACAATCATAACTCCGGTCCAGACTTTTTAAATACCAGGTTGCGGCTGGGTGGTATGCTCTGGAGTGGTGATGTTGAAGTGCATTTTAAAAGTTCCGACTGGTATCTGCACAACCATGAAGAAAACAGTCATTTCAATGCCGTTATATTACACGTCGTCTATGAGGAGGATGTTGTTGTGTTTCTTGAAGGATCTTCATTGCCTTGTTTGGAGCTCAAGGAGTTAATTCCTGAAGAATATTTGAACGGTTATGAAGCTCTGTATTACTCTAAAGCGGAGATACCCTGTTCCTACGCAATAGGCGGTCTTAACAAGTTCTTTTGGAATTCATATGCTGAGCGACTTCTCGTAGAACGATTGGAGATAAAGCAAGCTCATGTTCGCGATGTTTTCCTTGCAACAAAACAGAATTATCAAGAATGTTTTTATCGAATGATAGCTTATTCGTTAGGTTTGAGCATTAATGCAGATTCCATGTTTAGATTGGCTGAAGTCACGCCTTTTAGAATGCTGCAAAAACATCGTATTAGTCGTTTTCAAATAGAAGCACTTCTTTATGGTCAGAGTGGTTTATTAGAGAGGAGGTTTAGTGATGATTATCCAAAGGAGCTTCAGAAGGAATATGTTTTTTACAAGGAGAAGTATGGGCTAGAACCTATAGAATATCAGCAGTGGAAATTTTTCAGGCTCCGTCCCAATTCATTTCCAACACTCCGAATCTCTTATTTGGCAGATTTTGTTTTCAAGTCCGAATCTATGTTTGACCTACTTTTTCAATTCAAACATGTCGATGAAATTCTTCCTTTTTTCAATTTGAATTTGTCAGAATATTGGAAGAGTCATTATGTTTTTGATAAAAAATCAAAAAAAAGAAACAATAGATTGGGTTCTTTTACAGTTAATATAATCCTTATAAATGCCATATTGCCTTTTTGTTTTTTTTATGCAAAACAACATTCTGATGAATTGATGATGCAGCGTGTGCTGGATGCATTCATGCATTTGAAGTATGAAAATAATAAAGTGGTGAATTACTTTAAAACAGCGGGAGTACCCGTCAAATCAGCGGCAATGTCCCAAGCATTAATTCATTTACATCAGAATTATTGCATTCCGAGAAATTGTTTAAATTGCAGGGTGTTGAATCAAATACTAAAATAAAGTATGTATTCTTGGTTTCGAAATACAGTTGAAAAACAAGCTTTCGGTGTTTGTTCTGATTTAGCTGACTTTTTAAATATGAAGGCTTCCTCCGTGAGGATATTCTTCATATACAGTTCTTTTCTAACCTTAGGGTCACCTTTGCTTGTTTACCTGATCATGATTTTTGTTTTCAGATTAAAAGAGTTGGTAAACTCAAAGCGGACCTCAGTGTATGATTTTTGACAAATCATCTTAACGCGATTAAATAATGTAAATTCAGCATCCGGTTTTAATTAATACGAAGAGGTGTTGTACATTTTGCGTTAGTGGTATTTGGATCCAAAAATGCTAAAACGATTCCAAAAACAAATTTAAACACCCCTATAACATGCAATCCATCAACGATTATTCAGAGACTTTCGTAAATCTCTCAGATTTAAGTGTACTTAACTCAAAACATCCAAATTAGAAGACATGAGAAAATTGATATTCCTATTGATGTTTGTCCCACAAGTTCTTTTTGCTGAAAATACAATTGGTGAACAAATCAATTTACTTTTTGAGCCGATTGTACGTATAATGGCTCAAGTCATATTTTGGCAACCATTTTCAGCGGGAATACCCATAGTGGTTATTTGGTTGGTGATTGGAGCTGTTTTTTTCACCTTTAGAATGAATTTTATAAGTGTTACGGGTTTCAAGCATGCAATTCAATTGGTTCGAGGAGATTATGATAATCCAAACGACAAAGGAGAGGTTACTCGTTTTCAAGCACTGACCACAGCACTTTCGGCAACCGTCGGTTTGGGGAATATTGCCGGCGTAGCAGTTGCTGTGGCGATTGGTGGACCAGGGGCTACATTCTGGATGATTGTTGCAGGTCTACTAGGTATGTCTTCTAAGTTTGTGGAGTGTACATTGGGCGTGAAATATCGTAAGATTGATGCGGCAGGTGTGGTTTCAGGTGGTCCTATGTATTATCTCAAAACAGCTTTTGAGCAAAGGAAATTACCTTATTTGGGAAAGGTTATGGCTGGGTTATTTGCCATTCTTTGTGTTGGTGGGTCTTTTGGGGGTGGAAACATGTTTCAAGCAAATCAAGCTTTTTCTCAATTAGAAGGTCAGTTTTCTGTTTTGGAAGGTAATGGAGTTTATTTTGGATGCATATTAGCTCTTCTTGTTGGGGTTGTTATCATCGGAGGTATAAAGACTATAGCCAATGTTACCGAGAAAATAGTTCCCTTTATGGCGGTATTGTATGTCGGAGCATCTTTGTTTATTATCGTTGTGAATTATGATCAAGTATTTGATGTTTTTGGTTTGATTTTTGACGCCGCTTTTTCAGGTGACGCCGCCAAAGGTGGTTTTATTGGCGTTTTAGTTCAGGGGTTCCGAAGAGCAGCCTTTTCCAATGAAGCGGGTGTAGGTTCAGCAGCCATAGCCCATTCGGCTGTTAAAACAAATGAGCCCGTAACCGAAGGTATTGTTGCTTTATTAGAACCGTTTATTGATACCGTTGTTATTTGTACCATGACGGCATTGGTTATCGTCATTACGGGAAGACACACAGGGTATGATTTAGAGGGAGCACAGTTAACTTCATCTGCTTTCGAGTCTGTTATTTCGTGGTTTCCTTTGTTGTTGGTTGTCGCTATCTTTTTGTTCGCATTTTCCACCATGATATCTTGGTCTTATTATGGGTTAAAGGCTTGGACTTATTTGTTTGGATCATCTAAATTTACAGAATTTTCATACAAGTTTTTGTTTTTGATATTCATCATTATTGGTTCTTCTGTGAGTCTTGGTGCTGTTATTGATTTTTCTGACATGATGATTCTTGCTATGGCATTTCCAAACATTCTAGGTTTGTATATGATGTCTGGTGAGGTTAGAGCAGATTTGAGAGATTACATATCCCGCGTAAAAAGTGGGAAAGTGAAGAGGTTTAAGTAAAGAGTTTTAAATCCCACCTAGTTTGCACTTCATTGAGTCAAGGTGACATCTCCCAATACAATTGGGTAGAGTTACCTATTTGAATGATGTCATTATTCATTTACTTTTACGAGAAATACACATGCTCTTTATTCTCGATACTTATTAAGTCATTTATAAAACACCTTCTTTTCAAAAGAAAAGAACGAGCGGCGCTTTTAATTTTTTTATACCTATTGGTTTGTGTCAAGCTCGTATTTTCTTTTCTTCACAAGAGATCAACTCTGGTTCAGTATGAATTCCCTGAAACCTCCCAAAATAATCAGTCTACGCGATTACCTGGCAAGATCTCTGCTGAGGAGGTTGAATCCAGCATCGGGAGCTTCAGAACTAAAACATCAAACGATTTTGCCTTTGATATCAATTTAGTAGATTCTCTGAGATTAAAAAAGCTACCTGGTGTTGGAGTTGTGTATGCATCTCGAATCGTACGTTATCGAAAACTTTTAGGAGGGTTTTATGCCAAAGAACAGCTTCTTGAAGTTTATGGCATAGATTCTGTATTGTACAATACAATCGTACCCTATCTTTTCATAGAAAAAAAATCTTTAAGGAAATTAAATGTTAATGAAAGTAGTATCAAAGATTTTAACGCACATCCGTATATATCGTATTCGGTTGCAAGGCTTATTGTGAGATATAGGAAGCATCATGGTGACTATGAAAGTCTCGAAGAACTGAAGCGATTGCCCTTGGTTGACGAGCAATTATTCCGTAAAATTGTTTTGTACTTAAAGTTAGAATAATGGAAGATGCGTTGAAAAAAGTAATTAGAGATTTCCCAGATTATCCCAAGCCAGGGATTGTATTTAAAGACATAAGTCCGATACTGGGAGATATGAAGCTCTATGGAGAAGTAATTAAAGCCCTTGTTGATCAAATTCGAGAATTGAAGGTCGATGCAATTGTGGGTGTTGAAAGTAGAGGTTTTTGGTTTGGCCCCTCTATTGCGCATCAGTTGAATATTCCTTTTGTTCCTATTCGTAAAAAAGGAAAATTACCCGGGGAGAAACTTTCGTATGCCTACGATTTGGAATATGGTTCGGCAGAAATAGAAATGCAAACCGGATGCTTGTCTAAGGGTGCCAGAGTTCTCGTACATGACGACTTACTAGCAACGGGAGGGACAGCTACAGCTGCAGCTGAACTTGTCCGTTTGGCTGGAGCTGAAACCGTAGGTTTTGCTTTTCTGGTTCATCTCACATTTTTAAATGCACAAAACTCTTTGAAGAATGTTTCAAATACGATTATTTCACTTGTAAATTATTAATTCATGGATTTTTCATATTCGGACACACAGCGAATGATAGCTGAGACCATCAAAGATTTTGGAGCCAATCACATCAAGCCCTTCACGAAAGATTGGGACGAGAAGCAAGAATTCCCTGTTCAGGTTTTTAAAGCTTTAGGAGATTTAGGTTTAATGGGCGTCTTGGTTCCCGAATGTTATGGTGGCTCAGGTTTGGGTTATGACGAGTATGTTACCGCTATTGATGAGATTTCTCAAGTGGATTCGTCTGTAGCTTTGTCAGTCGCAGCTCACAATTCATTGTGTACAGGACATATTTTAGAATTTGGAAATGAAGAACAAAAAAGGCGTTGGCTGCCTAAGCTAGCATCAGCCGAATATATTGGAGCGTGGGGTATTACAGAACACAATACCGGATCGGATGCTGGCGGAATGAATACCACGGCTTTTAAGGATGGAGATGAATGGGTGTTGAATGGTTCGAAAAACTTTATCACACATGCCAAGTCAGGAGATGTTGCTGTTGTAATTGTACGAACCGGTGAGAAGTCTTCTCAACGTGGCGTCTCTGCTTTTGTCGTTGAGCGAGGTACGCCTGGTTTTAGTTCAGGAAAAAAAGAAAATAAATTAGGGATGCGTGCCTCAGAAACAGCCGAGTTAATCTTTGATAATTGTAGAATTCCTCACGAAAATTTATTAGGCGAAGTTGGATCAGGGTTTGTTCAGGCAATGAAAGTTTTAGATGGCGGAAGGATTTCTATAGCAGCACTCTCTTTGGGTATTTCCAAAGGAGCTTATCAAGCAGCGTTGAAGTATTCTAAAGATCGTGTACAATTTGGTAAACCGATTTGTGAGCATCAAGCAATCGCATTTAAGCTGGCCGACATGGCGACAGAAATAGTAGCATCGGAATTGTTGATCTATCGTGCTGCTCAAATGAAGAATAACGGGCAGAGAGTAACAAGGTTGGGTGCGATGGCAAAGTATTACTCATCCGAGGTGGCCGTTAAAACAGCCAATGAAGCTGTACAGATTTTTGGAGGGTATGGGTACACGAAAGATTTTCCCGTAGAGAAGTTTTACAGAGATGCAAAATTATGTACCATAGGAGAGGGGACTTCTGAAATTCAGAAAATTATCATTTCTAAATCCATATTGAGTGATTGAGTTGATGTTTCAGGTGTAAAAAAAGAAACATTTGCTTGTAGCGTGAAACAAATTTGTATATTTGCCCTCCCAAAGTAGAGAAGAATTTAAGATTAAATAAGAACAGACATGATTATTATTCCTGTAAAAGAAGGAGAAGCTATCGAAAGAGCTTTGAAGCGTTTTAAAAGAAAATTCGACAAAACTGGTGCAATGCGTCAGCTTCGTGCTCGTAAAGAATTCATCAAGCCTTCTGTAAAAAGAAGAAAACAGATGATTAAAGCTGCCTACATTCAGCAGTTAAGACAAGCTGAGGAAGCATAGTCAATATTTTATAAGCTTTTAAAGCGCTTTTGTGTATTTTTACATAAAAGCGCTTTTTTTATGGATCACGTTGAGGAGTTTATTCGATATTTAAAGTTTGAAAAGCGTTATTCTGTACATACACAAAAGGCTTATGAGGCTGATATAATTCAGTTTAAGGATTACATAGCTACTGAGTACGAGGCATCGGTTGATCAGGCTTCAGATGTTGTCATTCGATCTTGGGTGATTTCACGTATTGAGAATTCTTCTTCCAAACGATCGCTAAATAGAAAGCTATCTTCTTTACGCCAGTTTTATAAGTACTTACTTCGCGAAGGTGTTGTCGATCAGAATCCAATGCTTCGTATACTTTCCATGAAAATAGACAAGACCGTTCCATCTTTCATTAGTGAAACGGAAATGAGGTTTTTACTCGAGAAGCTCGAATATTCTAAAGATTATGAAGGGGTTCGTGACAAGGCTGTCCTTCAAATGTTTTACCATACAGGAATACGCTTGTCCGAGTTGATTGATTTAAAAGTTGAGGATGTGGACTTTTCGCAAAAACAGGTGAAAGTTTTTGGTAAGCGATCCAAGGAGCGAATCATCCCACTACTAAATGAGCATGTTGCAGATTTAAATAATTATCTTAAAGAGCGTCAAGCTTTGTTTGGTTCTTCAAAGGGGTCTCTGTTCTTAACGATTTCGGGGAATGTTTTGTATCCAAAACTTGTATATCGGTTTGTGAATTCTTACCTTAGTAGGGTAACGAGTGTAAATCAAAAAAGCCCACACGTGCTCAGACACGCGTTTGCTACGCACATGTTGAATGATGGTGCTGACTTAAATGCCGTTAAGGAAATACTAGGGCATGTAAGTTTATCATCAACACAGATTTACACCCACAGTTCGGTGGAGCAATTAAAAAAAGTGTATAAACAAGCTCACCCCAGAGGTGATCATTAAAACTTATTTATTATGGAGGTTAGATTTCATTCGGTAAACTTTGCAGCGGATAATAAATTATTAGATTTTGCTCAAAAGAAGATTAATAAGCTTGATGTTTTTTATGATCAAATCGTAGGTGGTGATGCTTACTTGAAAGTTGAGCCGACATCAAATAGAGAGAATAAATGGGTTGAGATTAAGCTAAGAGTACCGGGTAAAGAGTTGGTCGTTAAAAAGTATGACAGCACCTTTGAGGGTGCTATTGACCAGGGCGTTGATGTCCTTCGACGATCTTTAATCAAGTACAAAGGGAAGTTGAAAACATTAGTGTAGAAAAAAAAGTAGTTCATTGTTTGAACTACGGTATAATTTTTTAAATTTGCAGTCTCTTTTAGGGAGGCTGTTTTTTTATGCAGTAAACAAAAGAGGAAATGCCGATGTAGCTCAGCTGGCTAGAGCAGCTGATTTGTAATCAGCAGGTCGTGGGTTCGAGTCCCTCCATCGGCTCTCAGTTCTTTATAAATTATTGATTAGTATTTGGGGTGGGATACTCAAGCGGTCAACG
>DLQO01000078.1 GCA_002478765.1 Flavobacteriales bacterium UBA7430 | reverse complement strand
AGGTACCGCAGTAACTACAGATGGTTTAGGTGGAGAGACTTATACTTTGGCTGGCGTGATGTCAAATGGTCAAGTGGTCTGGACTGAAGGCGGTAGTTGTCAAGCTGCAGGTTATTGCTAAGTTTTAGCATATGTTTGTTTAGTAGCTAACCGCATAAAAAAATCCTCGCATTAATGCGAGGATTTTTTTATGTCATTGATTTAAAATGATGATTTGCTATCCACAATCTTGAGTCTAATTCTTAAATGAGTTTATAGCTGTTAGGGACCAACAATGTATCAGGTTAATGATATCTCCATAGATCGTCCATTTCAGAATTCAACTACATTCACAGTGAGTCGTAGTCCCTTTTTGTCCATCGGCTTAATAGTCCTCTACGCTTTCATGATGGCTGGTCAGGTTTAATGGCGATTCTCGTAGGATATCTGACATGAGAATTTCCATCTATTTTCTAATGATTGGCAGTGCGATTCCGTTAATTTTGAGCTATATGCTTGGGTATGTAGAAGATAGTTTCGCTGTTTTTGATGCTTTGAGCTTTAGTTGTTTGCTGCTAGCGACTTTCGCCGTTTCAGCAGTTTTCTCTAAATGGTTAATGTTTTCTAGTGTTTTAATAATAACCGCCTTGAGTAGCTGTTTACTATTAATCAATCACGAATATTTTTTGATGTATGAATCTTATATTTCAAAAAGTACTTTACCTCTGCTCAATGATCTTTTGTATGCCTTAAAACATTTTATTACTGGCTCGATCTTGGTTCCCTTGTTGTTATCGGTGGCGTTTATCGTGGGCCTGATTTTCGTATTTAGAAAACATTCAGCAGACTTACCTAAACTCCTCTCGTTGGGAGTTGCGTTTACCGCACTGTTATTATATTTCGGTTCCGCGAATATTCATGCGCAACGTTATGAAATACAAAGATTGTTGTTAAAGGGCGACAAATATGATTTTAAATTTGAAAATCCGGTGCTCTATTTTGCACGAAGTTTTTTCGAATTTGATGAGGCTGTTTTAAAAAGGAATGCGTATAGGAATTCCTTTTCATCAGGTATAAAAAACGAGGCGAAGTTTAACCTGCCGGAAGAATTTCATTATAAGAATTTTAAATCATTGATTCCAAAGTACACAGGGTATCATCATGCTGAATTAGAGAGGGAAGCCTTTAAATTTTTACCTAATATAGGTGAGGACTATCAATCAGACATTAAATTGACGGCTCCTCCCATGAACGTGATTCTTATTGTTCTTGAAAGCCTACGTAGTTACGAAACAATATCCTCTGAAAAGCATGATTCCTTAACACCAAACTTGAATAAAATGGCGAAAAAGGGAGTCTACTTTAAAAACTTTTACTCAACCAATCGTGTTACTGTTAAGTCGGAAACTGCAATGTTATGCGGCTTGCTGGATACACAAAAGGATGCGCCTTTATCGGTTTTTCATGAGGGGCTAGACGCGCAATGTTTACCGAAAATCCTTGCATCCCATGGTTATCACACACAATGGATTCATGGTTATACAACAGAATTCTTCAACAGGGGTAAGTTCCTTCCTAGTGTAGGTGTTAAAGAGCTTTACGGAATAGAGTCATTCGAAACCGATGGCTATGACATTGAGCAGAATATCGGCTGGGGTGTGCCGGATACTCAATTATTTGAAAAAGCATTAACTAAACTTGAGCAAGGCAAAACTCCCTTTTTCGCTGAAGTGTTAACTTTGACGAATCATCAACCTTTTGACTGGGATTATTATGATATTGAATTTCCTGATGAATTAGCAAAGCCTAGTAAAGATGTTTACGAAAACTATAAGAAAGGCATTTATTATACAGACTATGCGTTGGGCCAATTCTGGGAGAAATTTCAATCCAGTGACTTACGCGAAAATACAATCCTGGTGATTACGGCTGATCATGGTGTGCCATTTTTCCCATCCGATATGCATTCGGGGAGAAAGCAATTTGACACGCTATTTAAAATGCCGCTGTTGATCATTGGGCCTGAAATTGAAGCAGCCACTGATAATATTCGTTCAAGTCACCTCGACATTGCACCAACGATTTTATCATTGCTTAATATTCGAGAGCCCGTTTCTTTTTTAGGGAGGCCGCTACTTGGGAATGGTCGCGAAGAAACAGATCGTCCTATTTTTTTATATAATATGAAAAATTATGGTTTTTTGTATGGTGATATGAGTTGCTTACCCGTAGATGATATGTGCGAAGTCAATCAGCAAGGGTGCTTTCCATTGGATGATAAAACGTGTCAAGCGAAAGGAGGGGCGCTGCCTGTCGATTTAGAGGCTATTCCAGCAATGAAGTCGTATATCGATTTGCTTATGATGGCGCGATATAAGAATTTTTGAATTGAAATATTGATTTTTTGGGGGGAAGGAATTTGTGCAACAGGTACTCCCGTATTATATTAATGGTGTAATGCATATCATACTAATCGGTTAAAAACCGCATCGATAAATCAATCGCAGTTATATGCTTCGTCAACGCACCGATAGAAATATAATCCACGCCAGTTGCCGCTAATGCAGCCAGAGTCGCTTCACTGACATTCCCCGAGGCTTCCAACTTAGCGCGTCCTTGATTAATCGCTACCGCTTGCTCTAAATCGGTAATCGAAAAATTATCTAACAACACAATATCGGCTTGCGCGGCTAAAGCCTGTTGTAATTCATCCAGATTTTCAACTTCTACTTCAACG
>DLQO01000027.1 GCA_002478765.1 Flavobacteriales bacterium UBA7430 | reverse complement strand
ACTTCTGCGAGGCCCTTATTTTGGAAGGGGTTCTTTTGAGTAGGGTCACTTAAGGTTTCACGTAGTATGTTGGCACGAGCTCTTGTGCTGTGTTTTTCTTCTCGTGTTACTTGGTAACTTGGGCACATAGTACCACCAGAGAGTTCTGTTTTTCTACAGTCTCCAGACCCATTGCATTTCTCTGCTGCGCGAAGTATACCCTGATCTTTGTCAAAGTTAAATGCTGTATGGTATTCGAGTGTTTGGTAGTTAGGCATGTATCTCAACGACTCGTTCATGGCAGGAGTGTTTACGATTTTACCAGGATTGAAGATGCTTTTTGGATCCCAAGTATTCTTCAGGTTTTTGCAGTGTTGGTAGTTTTTTGTTCCGATCATGTAGGGAAGGTATTCCCCCCTGAGGCGCCCGTCACCGTGTTCTCCACTCAAAGATCCTTTGTATTGTTTCACCAAGCGAGATATATCTTTAGCAATGGTCTTGTACAAACGATTCCCATTTTCTGTTTTTAAATTGAGGATGGGGCGAAGGTGAAGTTCTCCGGTAGCTGCATGGGCATAATGAACGCAATAAAGTTTTCTTTTTTCCAGTATTTTGTTGAAGTCTTTAATAAAGTTCGGTAAGTCATCAACATCTACTGCGGTATCTTCAATGACAGCCACAGGCTTGGCGTCTCCTGGTATGTTTGAAAGCAGTCCCAATCCGGCTTTTCGTAGATTCCATACATTCTCGATCTCGTCACCTTTTACAACAGGTAAGTGCTGACCTAGATTTAGTTGTTCAAAGTGATCGAGGCAATTGCTGATTTTTTCATTTAGTTGTATTTGGGATTCTTCTAAAAATTCAACCACCAATATGGCTTTTGGATCGCCTTTGACGAAGAAGCGGTTTTGTTCTTGTTCTCTATTTTCTTTGGTGCATTCAAGGATGTAATGATCGATCAGTTCACAAGCTGTAGGGTTGAATTTTAGAGCTTCCAAATTGGCTTTAAGCGATTCATTGATTGAGTTGAAGTGCATGCAAATTACTGCCTGGTGTTCAGGTGGGGTCGGTACGAGCTTCACCTTCATTTCCGTAGTAAAAGCTAGTGTGCCTTCTGATCCGGCCAAGAGTTTGCAAAAGTTAAACGGTTCTTCGGTGTCGGTAAAAGGATTTGTATCAGCCAAAAGATCTAATGCATAGCCCGTGTTCCTTCTTGGAATGTTCTTTTTTGGGAATTCTTTTTCGATTTCATCTCGATTTTTTGAATCTGAGAGCAGTTCTTTTGCCTGACTGTAAATTTGTGTTTCGAGTTCTGAGACGGTACCTATTCCATTAGCTTTAGCCTCAAATTCTTGCCGGCTTAATGCTTTGAATTCGGTTTCGTTCCCGTCGGCGAGAATGACTTTCATCGAAATGAGGTGTTCGCGAGTTGAACCGTAGATGAGAGATCGGGCTCCGCAAGCATTATTTCCGACCATACCTCCCAACATACATCGGTTGGAAGTAGAGGTTTCGGGACCGAAAAAGAGTTCGAAGGGTTTGAGGTGAAGATTCAGTTCATCACGAATAACTCCGGGCTGGACTACTGCATAAGCGTCTTCATGATTGACTTCAATAATTTTACAAAATTCTTTTGAGATGTCGACCACAATCCCCGACCCAACGACTTGTCCGGCAAGGGAGGTGCCCGCAGCTCTTGGAATGATCGATGTTGATTCGTTTTGTGCAAATCGAATCAATTTTTTCAAGTCTTCATTGGTTTTAGGAATAGCTACCGCTAGAGGCAATTCTCTGTACGATGAAGCATCCGTGGCGTATATTTTACGTAACGTATCATCGAAATACAAGTTTCCTTGCATTTGTTCTGCCAAGTCTTGGAGTTTGTGCTTCATCATTGCTCAAAAATACAAGTTATAATATGAATGATTGGTTGAAAATTCATTTTAAACTTCCCAGAGCCTTAACCCTAATTTTCATAGGTTTTTAAGTTTTTTAAAATATAGAAATATTCTATTTAAGATTGCCTTTGTGTAAATAACAATTGTATTTTTGTCAAATTGTTATTAAAATCACAACAGAGGATATGGAAAAATATGATGTAGCCATTATAGGTTCGGGTCCCGGCGGGTATGTTGCTGCCATTCGTTGCGCTCAATTGGGCATGAAAACAGCTTTGATTGAAAAGTACAATACCCTGGGGGGTACTTGTTTAAATGTGGGATGTATTCCGTCTAAAGCATTGCTAAATTCTTCGGAGCACTTCCATAATGCATTGCACAGCTTTGCCAATCACGGTATTGAAATAAATGCACCTAAGATCAATGTTGCTCAAATGATGAAACGCAAAAACGAAGTCATCGATCAAACTTGTGGCGGAATAGACTTTTTGATGAAGAAGAACAAGATTGATGTTCTTAAAGGTTGGGCTTCTTTTTCCGATGCTACACATATTGATGTTGATAATGAGGGTGTGCTATCAAGAATTGAGGCTGTAAAGACCATCATTGCAACCGGTTCTAAACCAGCTACACTGCCTTTTATAACCCTTGATAAAGAGCGAGTTATAACTTCTACGGAAGCACTCAGTTTAAAAGAAGTTCCCAAGCGAATGATTGTTATTGGAGGTGGAGTGATAGGTCTAGAGTTAGGGTCTGTATACGCTCGACTGGGTGCTGAGGTTTCTGTAGTGGAATATGCAGACTCTTTAATTCCCGCCATGGATAAGGCTCTAGGGAAAGAGTTGCGAAAAGTATTGAAGAAAGATTTGAATTTTAACATTCACCTCAACACCGGCGTTACCTCTGTGGAGCGAAATGGTGACGAAGTGATTGTCAAAGCGACGAATAAAAAAGGACAGGAAGAGGTTTATACAGCAGATTACTGCTTGGTTTCTGTCGGTAGAAAAGCTTTTACCGAAAAACTTGGACTTGAAAATGCCGGTGTTAAAGTTGATGAACGAGGTCGTGTGGATGTGAATGAGCATTTGCAGACGTCTGTCAGTAATATATACGCTATTGGAGATGTGGTTCGAGGAGCGATGTTGGCTCATAAAGCTGAGGAA
>DLQO01000011.1:49866-51447 GCA_002478765.1 Flavobacteriales bacterium UBA7430 | reverse complement strand
AAGTTTTCTGGCGTGGCACGAACGCTAAGTTTACGAAGTGTCTTACGTAGTTTACCACCGTTTCTTACACCGATGGCATTTCCATTGAGGACCACAGGAATTTCTGTGTTTACGCTTTGACCTGGAGTCAACTCGATAAAGTCAATGTGAATGATTCGGTCGGTTACGGGGTGAAATTGAATGTCTTTGATAAGGGCATTAACAGTCGTGCCCTCAATATCAATCGCCACCGCGTATACATTCGGTGTGTAAACAAGGTTATTGAAAGCGATTTCCGTAGCAGAAAAGTGTTGTACGGTTTCTCCGCCGTAAACTACGCAAGGTACTTTCCCTGCAGCTCTTAAGGCTTTGGCTTCCTTTTTCCCCAAATCTACACGCTTTTCAGCGCTAATAGATACTGATTTCATTTGGTTTGATTTTTGGTTTATAAACTAATTTAACGAATAAAATTTTTACTGATCGACTCGTTGTTGACCACGTTTTTAATGACGTTGGCAAACAGGGGAGCGATGCTTATGACTTTAATTTTTGGACTCTCTTGACTTGGCAAAGTATCGGTAACGATCAGCTCAAGCATTTTTGAGTTTTCTACGCGCTCGTAGGCTTTGCCCGACAAAACAGGGTGCGTACAAACCGCTCGAACNNCGAACCGACAGTGCTCCGTGTTTCAACATCATGTCTGCTGCCGTGGTTAGCGTACCCGCAGTATCCACCATATCATCGACCAATACGATGTTTCGGCCTTCTACTTCTCCAATCACGCGCATGTCGCCAATTTCATTGGCTTTTTTGCGGTGCTTGTAACAGATTACCATTTCGCAACCCAGGTGTTTCGCGTAGGCATGCGCACGCTTGGATCCACCCATATCAGGTGAAGCGATGGTTAAGT
The DNA here is from genome assembly GCA_002478765.1 of Flavobacteriales bacterium UBA7430. Lineage (GTDB taxonomy): Bacteria > Bacteroidota > Bacteroidia > Flavobacteriales > UBA7430 > UBA7430. The sequence continues at coordinate 50,558 of DLQO01000011.1, read as the reverse complement.
TGTCAAGCTTTAAAGATTCGATGTGGTCAATAAAAACCGAAGATGCATACAAGTGATCCACCGGTACTTCGAAGAATCCCTGGATTTGATCGGCATGTAAATCGCAGGTCATGATGCGTGTGGCACCGGCTGCCGTAAGCATGTTGGCCACAAGTTTTGCGCCTATCGGCACTCTTGGCTTGTCTTTACGATCTTGTCGTGCCATACCAAAATAAGGCATGACGGCCACAATCTGAGAGGCCGAAGCCCGCTTGGCAGCATCAATCATCAACAACAACTCCATGAGGTTGTCTGACGGAGGCGGTGTAGACTGGATGATGAATACCTTTGAACCTCTTACGGTTTCTTCAAAAGAAGGGATAAATTCGCCATCACTAAAGTTGAAAATGATGATATTTCCTAAGGGAACCCCATAGTCTTTCGCAATTTGTTTTGCCAAAGGGAGGGTCGCTTTACCTGAAAATATTTTAATTGTTGAATCCATCGTTCTGCAATCCTTTGATAAATAGATTAATCCGTTCTTCTGTAAGGGCTGCAAATGTAAGAAATTATATTGAAAATACTCAAGTTAACCGAGGATTATCACCACCGCCTTGATTGTAGTTTTGCGCAAACAGCGTGTTTAAGGCAGGTAGGTGAATGAATTATTCAGAAAGGCTTCGGCGAAAGAATTAAAAGCGAAAAAATATTTT
>DLQO01000011.1:13638-49795 GCA_002478765.1 Flavobacteriales bacterium UBA7430 | reverse complement strand
GGTAGACGCGCTGGATTCAAAATCCAGTTCTTTCGAGAGTGCGGGTTCGATTCCCGCCCCAGGTACAAAAGCCTTCTCAATAAAGAGAAGGCTTTTTGTGTATATTTACCCTTTATTGCTTAACCCCGAATAATATGAGAAGATTTACAAATAGAACTATTGGACTTTTATCTCTAGCAATTGCTATGAGCTTTTCACTGAGCGCACAAGATTGTAATGAAAACCTCCCCGGTAACGAAAACATCGTGTGTGGTTGTACGGATCAAACAGCATTCAATTACAATCCAGAAGCCACTGCGGACGATGGTTTTTGTAATACTCTTGATCTACCAAAGGGGTGGAGCATGTTTGGTTACACCTGTATGGAAGCTCGAGATGTGGTTGCCGCTTTTGAAGCCCACAAAGACAATATAGAAGTGTTTAAAGACGAATCCGGTTTGGCTTACCTACCCGAATTCAATTTTAGCGCCATTGACAGTTTAAAATACTCCGAGGGTTATAAAATTAAGTTGAAAGAAAAGCTGGAAGGCTTTATGTTTTGTGCACCAATTGGTCAATCAGATGTAGACGCGGCCTATGCAGACGGAGCTGCTTCGGTAACGCCAGAAGATGGTGTTTCCCAATCAGATGTCGATGCAGCCTACGCAGAAGGTGTTGCCTCAGTAACGCCAGAGGACGGTATTTCTCAGGCAGATGTAGATGCTGCTTATGCAGAGGGTGTTGCTTCGGTAACGCCAGAGGACGGTATTTCTCAGGCAGACTTGGACTCTGTGATAGCCAGTTATGCAAATTGGTGTGAGTCGGATACAGATAATGATGGTGTTTGTGATGTTTTGGGTTGTATGGACGAATTTGCCTGTAATTATGCGCCAGAAGCAGAATATTGGGACAACTCTTGTGAGTACACGAGTTGTCGAGATCAATGTGGCGTTATAAACGGAGACAACTCAAGCTGTTCAGATTGTGCTGGGGTGCCAAACGGTTCCGCAGAAGATTTAGGCTGCGGTTGTGGAAACCCGGCAGCAGAAGAAGGTTATGACTGCGATGGGAACTCCAACCAAGTAGACTTAAAAATAGGAGACATCCACGAAGGAGGAATGGTATTCCAAATCAACGAAGACGGAACAGGCTTGGTGGCTGACTTACAAGATTGGGGAGGAAACCAACCCTGGGCTGAAGTTATGAGTGGTGCAGATGCCAGCACATCAGGAGGCTACAGCGATTGGTACCTGCCAAACATAGATGAGTTAACGCTAATCTACAGTACGATTGCACATGGCGGCCCTAACGGGAATGTGCTAGGCATCTATGGTTTTTGGTATTGGTCTTCTACTCCGACCTCAAATGACCGTGTTGAATATATGCTTATGTCAAACGGTACTACTGGGCCTAGTTATAAGGCCCAGACGCTTAAGGCTCGGTTTGTTCGCGCATTTTAAAACTATATCCCTTTACCTGCGAGCGAACATAGCGAAGCGGACGAATTTGAAAAAGAAAAACCACTCCTATTAGAGTGGTTTTTTTACGCACACACCATTGGTGAATTATCCGTAACTTTGAGAAATGACTGACAATAAAGCAGATCGAAACGAGCGTTTTGAAGAGTTTAAAGGGTGTCGTTTCCCAACAGCACATGAGGACGTTACGACTCTCTTGGCGCAGATAAACCCTGTCAAGTACGCCCAAAGCCGAAACTTTTCGGATGGTGCCGTTTCCAGACTAAGTCCCTACATTTCAAGAGGCTTTTTGTCCACACATCAGGTGTATAGCCATGTGAAATCACTCGGTCTGAGCTGGTATCAGGCGGAAAAGTTTACCCAAGAACTGGCTTGGAGAGATTATTGGCAGCAGGTGTGGTTGGCTAAGAGAGAGGGCATTCACAGCGACCTCAAACGCCCCCAAGAAAGGGTGAGTAACGAGGAAATGCCTCGAGCCGTGGTTGATGCATCCACAGGCATTGAAGCGGTCGATGCAGCCATCAGAAAGCTCTACGAAACCGGCTACATGCACAACCACATGCGCATGTATGTGGCTTCCATTTGTTGCAATGTTGCAAAGTGCCATTGGCTCACTCCTGCGCGGTGGATGTATGCCCATCTTTTAGATGGCGACTTGGCCAGCAATCAGCTGAGCTGGCAGTGGGTAGCAGGTGCCTTTTCCAACAAAAAATATTACGCCAATCAAGACAACATCAACAAGTACTTTAAGTGCGCTCAAAAGAATACCTTTTTAGACCTCGGCTACGAGGCCTTCGAAGAATTGGAGATTCCGGAAGTCCTCTTGGAAACGACCACAGGTGCTGTAGGGTGCAGTCTGCCAAATACAAACCCACCAAACCTCGATGCAACCAAAAAGACACTGGTGTACAACTACTACAACCTGGACCCCCTTTGGCACAAAGACGAAGATGTACAACGAATTTTCCTGTTGGAGCCCTCCGTTTTTCAGAAGCATCCGGTGAGTCAACGAAGTTTGGACTTTGCCATTGACTTATCAAAAAATATTTCCAACATCAAGGTGTTCGTCGGAGAATATGAAGAACTGTTGCAGCAGGTGGCGGCCGAAAACATCGTGTACAAAGAGCATCCCCTGAACGCACATTATCAGGGAACGGAAGAACCGCGAGAATGGATGAGTAGCGTCCAAGGTTATTTTCCATCCTTCTTTGGCTTTTGGAAAAAATGTAAAAGAGAACTGCGAAAGTGAAAAAGACACACCTTCCCACAAAAATCTGTTTGACATGCGGCAAGCCTTATGCTTGGCGAAAGAAGTGGAAAAGAGACTGGGAACAGGTGAAATATTGCAGCGAACGATGCAAACGAAATAAAAAACATGAAAGCGATTAATCTTATTTTTCCGCATCAGCTCTTTAAGTCGAGCCCACTTTTAGAGAACGATGATGACATTTACCTGGTTGAGGAGCACCTCTTTTTTAAACACTACGCCTTTCACAAACAGAAAATCGCCTTTCACCGAGCTTCCATGAAGGCCTACCAAGCCCATTTGGAGGGTTTGAACAAGACCGTGCGTTACATAGACTCGTCCGATGTACTTTCGGACATTCGAGAGTTCCATAAGGAAATCGCCGATAAGAAGATGACTCACATCCACTTCATAGATCCTGTAGACGATTGGTTGGAGCAGCGCTTGCGTGAAACGGCAAAAGCCATTCAGTTAACGATGCACGACAGCCCACAGTTTTTAAACAGCAAGAAAGACTTACAGCCCTTTTTCCGAGCGGATAAGAAATCGTTCTTCCAAACCACATTCTATAAGCAGCAACGCAAAAGATTCGACATATTGCTGGATGCTGAGGGAAAACCTGAAGGAGGAAAGTGGACTTACGATGCGGACAACCGCAAAAAATACCCCAAAGACAAAACGCCGCCGGCGGTGTATTTCCCCGATAAAAATCGGTTTTGGGATGAGGCAGTAACTTACGTAGAAGCGGACTTTTCAGCCTACCCCGGAAATCTCTCCGAAGACCGGATGTACCCGATAACGCACGAAGAGTCTGAGTCGTGGCTGGAGCAGTTTTTAACCTATCGGTTTTACGATTTTGGCATTTATGAAGATGCCTTGGTCAAAGAGGCTTCTATACTTAACCACAGTTTGCTGTCTCCACTTATGAATGCCGGGCTTATTCTCCCAAAAGATATCGTTGACCAGACCTTGTCTTTTGCAAAAGAGGAAGGGATTCCCATCAATTCTACCGAAGGCTTTGTCCGCCAGATCATCGGATGGCGAGAGTTCATTCGGGGGATGTACGTTTGTAAGGGAAGGTACTCCCGAACGCGAAACTTTTGGGGTTTTAAACGTAAAATACCGGCCAGCTTTTACGACGGGACCACAGGCATTGAGCCCATAGATAGTACCATTAAGAGAATCCTTGAAACGGGTTATTGTCATCACATTGAACGACTCATGGTGCTGGGGAACTTCATGCTGCTGTGTGAGTTCGACCCCGACGAGGTACACCGATGGTTCATGGAGCTTTTTATTGACGCCTACGATTGGGTGATGGTGCCCAATGTATATGGGATGTGTCTGTTTGCCGACGGAGGTACTTTTGCGACCAAGCCGTATATCGGCGGCTCCAACTACCTACGTAAGATGAGCAATTACAGCAAAGGAGATTGGGAAGGCACTTGGGACGGACTTTTTTGGAGCTTCGTGATGAAGCATCAAGACTTTTTTAAGTCGAATCCTCGAACCTCCATGTTGGCGCATTCACTGAATCGCATGTCGGAGGAAAAAAAGCAAACCCACATCCGCAATGCCGAGGCATTTATTAAAGGGAAACTTATTTAAATAGAGGACTCTAATGAACCAAACATTGCTAACCTAGACAACCATAATCTAGAAATCGTTAAAGATGAGTGGGGTTTGTCTTACTTACCTTCCTATGAATTTAATGCTTTAGGCGATTTAAAATACATGGAGGGGTATCAAATTAAGATGAAAGAACAAGTAGATGGATTCTATTTCTGTCCTAGCATAGTTTCAGAATAATTTTAAACTTTCATGAATGAAAAAGCCACCTCTAGAGGTGGCTTTTTTGCCCTTTAAAGTCGTATCTTTGTAGGGTGATATCTATAAAAAACACCCTAATCTCTGAAGACCTCTTAGATCAAGAGTTTGTCTGCGATTTAAGCGCTTGCAAAGGGGCTTGTTGTGTGGAGGGAACCGGTGGTGCGCCTGTGGAAGACCGCGAAGTAGAGGTGCTTGAAAGCATCTATGAAGAGGTGAAGCCCTTCATGGTTGAGCAGGGTATAAAGGGTGTGGAAGAACAAGGGAAGTGGGTGTTTGGCGAAGATGGAGAAAAAGAGACTCCCTTGGTACGCGGAAAAGAATGCGTCTACGTCTTTTTCGACGAAAACAAAACGGCAAAATGCGCCATCGAAGCCGCTTATCGAGCTGGGAAAATTGAGTTTAAGAAACCCATTTCTTGCGAATTGTACCCCGTTCGCGTGCAAAGTTATCCGGAATTTGAGGCGGTCAATTACCACAAGTGGAATATTTGCGAACCTGCATGTGAATGCGGTCAAAAATTGAAAGTTCCGGTGTATAAGTTCTTAAAAGAGCCCCTTCAAAAAAAGTACGGAGTGGATTGGTACAAAGCCCTTGAATTTGCTGCGGAAAAGCACCAAAAGTAGGGCTGATTTTAGCCGTTAATTGAACTTTTTATATGCATGCATTTTTTAAATTTTATTTTGTTTTTAACACCAATTAGAAATTCGCAACTCTTTGTAAATGGGCACTTTGGAGCGGATATTAACGATTTGTTGAAAACTTCAAATAGCAATTTTAATTCCGCTATTGGATGCGATAATATTTATTAAAATCTTTGTACTAGCTCAAATCCCAATTGGGCTTTTTTATTCCTTGATTCTCAAGTGTTGATTTTTAAACCAATTGAACCTTTTAGTTCAAAAATATACAATGTGTTATGGCAGCTGTTGAACCGATTTTAGAAGAAAATGAAAACCGATTTGTCCTTTTTCCGATTGTCCACGATGACATCTGGAAATTTTACAAAGAAGAAGAAGCCAGCATTTGGACGGCGGAAGAAATTGACTTGAGTCAAGATACGATCGACTGGGAAACCAAGTTGAACGACGACGAAAGACACTTCATCAAACACGTTCTTGCCTTTTTTGCGGCTTCAGACGGAATTGTCAATGAAAACCTTGCGGAGAACTTCCTTTCAGAAGTCCAATACACGGAGGCAAAGTTTTTCTATGGCTTCCAAATCATGATGGAGAACATTCATTCGGAAACCTACTCCTTATTGATTGACACTTACATTAAAGACAAAGCAGAGGCCGTCAAGCTTTTCAATGCCATCGAAAACTTTGACGCCATCAAGAAAAAAGCCGACTGGGCTTTAAAATGGATTGAATCGCCAAGCTTTGCCGAACGATTGATTGCTTTTGCTGCTGTAGAAGGAATTTTCTTCTCAGGCTCATTCTGCTCCATCTTCTGGATGAAGAAGAGAGGTCTTTTGCCAGGGCTAACTTTTTCGAACGAGTTGATTTCTCGTGACGAGGGTCTGCATTGCGACTTTGCCTGCATGCTTCACAACGATCACATCATAAATAAAGTATCAAAAGAACGAATTACCCAAATCATTACTGAAGCTTTAGATATTGAACGAGAGTTCATCATCGAAGCATTGCCGGTTCGATTGATTGGAATGAATTCTGACTTGATGACGCAGTATTTAGAGTTCGTAACCGACCGCTTGTTGGTTGAATTGCGATGTGATAAGGTGTACAATGTTGAAAATCCATTCGACTTTATGGACATGATTTCGCTTCAAGGAAAAACCAATTTCTTTGAGAAGCGCGTATCGGAATACCAAAAAGCAGGTGTCTTAGGAAAAGAAGAAGACGCTGGATTCACCTTTGACGCTGATTTTTAAATCCCACTAACTCCCTATCCCTATGTTCGTATTAAAAAGAGACGGCCGTCAAGAGGCTGTAAAGTTTGACAAAATTACCGCGAGAATTCAAAAACTCTGCTACGGTTTAGATGCTTTGGTGGATCCTACTACAGTGGCCATGAAGGTGATTGAAGGTATCTACGAAAATGTAACAACCTTTGAATTGGATAATTTGGCTGCAGAAGTATCCGCTTCGCTAACGGTTAAGCATCCAGATTATGCACAGTTGGCCGCTCGTATTGCCGTGTCAAACTTACACAAGAAAACAAAGAAGTCGTTTTCGGAAACCATGACGGACCTCTACGAATACGTTAATCCAATTACAAGTCAACAGGCACCTCTTTTGGCCGATGATGTATACGAAATCATTCAAGAGCACAAAGAAGTATTGGACTCTACCATCATATACGACCGGGATTTCGGATATGATTATTTTGGGTTTAAAACCTTAGAGCGTTCGTATTTATTGCGACTGGATGGGCAGATTGCAGAACGACCTCAGCACATGTTGATGCGGGTCTCTATAGGGATTCACAAAGACGATATTGATGCGGCCATCGAGACGTACGAGATGATGTCGAAGAAATACTTTACGCACGCAACACCCACCTTATTTAATGCCGGTACACCGAAACCACAAATGTCTTCGTGTTTCTTGTTAACCATGAAAGACGATAGCATCGATGGGATTTATGACACGCTAAAGCAGTGTTCTAAAATATCGCAGTCTGCCGGTGGAATTGGTTTGAGCATTCATAACATTCGCGCCAAAGGCTCTTACATTCGTGGAACGAATGGAACGTCTAACGGAATTGTTCCCATGCTACGCGTATTTAACGACACCGCTCGTTACGTGGATCAAGGAGGGGGGAGAAGAAAAGGATCTTTTGCGATCTACCTAGAGCCGTGGCATGCAGATGTATTTGATTTCTTAGACCTGAGAAAAAACCACGGAAAAGAAGAAATGCGTGCGCGTGATTTATTTTATGCCATGTGGACGCCAGATTTGTTCATGGAGCGCGTAGAAGCCAATGGAGAGTGGACGCTAATGTGTCCGAACGAATGCCCTGGCTTGGCCGATACTTACGGCGATAAATTTAGAGCGCTTTACGAAAAGTACGAAGCGGAAGGAAAAGGTCGAAAGACCATTAAAGCCCGTGAACTTTGGGAGAAAATAGTAGAGTCTCAAATTGAAACCGGTACGCCTTATATGTTGTATAAGGATGCTTGTAATGAAAAATCGAATCAAAAGAACCTCGGAACCATTCGCTCATCGAATTTATGTACCGAGATCATAGAATACACAGCGCCGGATGAGGTTGCCGTTTGTAATTTAGCATCCATTGCTTTGCCAATGTTTGTGGAAAACGGAAAATTTGATCACGATAAATTGTACGATGTTACTTACAAGGTAACGAAGAATTTGAATGTCGTGATTGACCGCAATTATTATCCGGTACCTGAAGCGCGAAATTCCAACATGCGCCATCGCCCTGTAGGGTTGGGTGTACAAGGTTTGGCTGACGCCTTCATTCTATTGCGTTTGCCATTTACTTCTCCAGAGGCAAAGCAACTCAACAAAGATATTTTTGAGACGATTTATTTTGCTTCTTTAAAAGCATCTAAAGATTTAGCAAAGATTGATGGAGCCTACGAAACCTTTGAAGGGTCACCGATTTCTCAAGGTCAGTTTCAATTTGACCTATGGGGTGTTGAGGCAAAAGAGCTTTCAGGTCGTTGGGATTGGGATGAACTTCGTGAAGAGATCAAAGAAAGTGGTGTCCGAAACTCCTTGCTGTTAGCACCAATGCCTACCGCATCTACGTCTCAGATTCTAGGAAATAACGAGTGCTTTGAGCCTTACACATCCAACATTTACACACGACGTGTTCTTTCAGGAGAGTTCATCATTGTGAACAAGCACCTGTTGAAAGATTTGGTGAAGTTAGGATTGTGGAACGATGATTTGAAAAACGAAATCCTTCGCACCAACGGATCCATTCAAGACATTGAAATCATTCCGCAAAACATCAAAGACCTCTACAAAACGGTTTGGGAATTGAGCATGCGCGACATCATCGACATGGCTGGAGAGCGTGGTATGTTCATTGACCAGTCTCAATCGCTAAACTTATTTGTAGAAAATGCAAACCTAGGAAAGTTAACGTCTATGCATTTTTATGCATGGAAACAAGGACTAAAAACAGGAATGTATTACCTGAGAACAAAGTCTGCGGTTGATGCGATTAAATTTACCGTACAAAAGCAATCCAAAGCACAAATGGAGCCGGTTGTTGCCGCTGAAGAGGTACAAGAGTTTACCCCGGAAGAGCAATTGGCATGTTCCATTGACAATCCAGATGATTGTGTGTCTTGTGGATCTTAATATCTAGCCCCCCCCCAGAATACAATACAGCTAGAACAAAAAAATCCCCTCGAATTTCGAGGGGATTTTTTACATTTATAGGTTTGGTCTTTACGAGCAAAACTCATCAAAAGCCGCCATTAGGTTGGCAGCGATTGCATCCGCTCCACGGCCTTCGATGTGATGTCTTTCCAACATGTGCACCACTTCACCACCTTTAAACAAGGCAATACATGGAGATGAAGGAGGGAAAGGAATCATAAATTCACGAGCTTTCGCAACAGCATCTTTATCAACCCCAGCAAAAACAGTGGTGATGTGATCCGGCTTATTTGTATTTTTTACGGCAGCTTTTGCTCCAGGACGTGCATTACCAGCAGCACATCCACATACGGAGTTGACAACAACGAGTACCGTTCCCGCCTCAGAACCTAAGAGCTTTTCAACATCCTCAGCGCTTCGTAATTCGGTAAAACCTTCTTGAGCTAAATCTTGACGCATTGGCGCCACCATGTGTTCTGGATACATATTTTTTCTTTTTTATCTTCTATACCCTGCAAAATTACAAAACAAATAGGATTAGCATGTCAATTACGCCGGAATTTATTTACGCCTACAGTCTTAGCTTAGTCGCTCATTTCGACTTGTTTTTATACGTTGATTTGTAAGAATGCTTACCTTTGCAACAAATATAGTTCGCATGAAGAAAATAGGGTTGTTCTACGGGTCAGACACCGGAAATACCGAGGAAATAGCACTTAAAATCCGAAATAAAATTAGCAAAGAGCAAGTCTATTTGATAGACATGTACGACGCTAGGGTGGAAGATTTTGCGCAGTACGACCAAATCATTCTTGGCTTGTCAACTTGGCACGACGGGCAACTTCAGAGTGACTGGGACACCTTTTTTGAAGCCTTTAAGGAGGTGGATTTCACCGGAAAAAAAGTGGCTCTTTTTGGTTTAGGAGATCAATATGTTTATTGTGATTATTTCATCGATGGAGTTGGTATTATCGGAGCGGTCGTCTTAAAAAATGGAGGCACCATTGTTGGAAAATGGTCCACGGAAGGTTACGAGCACACGGAATCTAAGGCCGAATTGGAGAAGGGAACGTTTTTAGGTTTGGCCATCGATGAGGACAATCAGTTTGATCAAACCGACGATCGAGTGGCCGCTTGGGTGAAGCAAATCACAAGCGAGTTCCCTATAGAGTTCTAGACTCATTACAAACCGAGCTATTCTTCTTCCAGCCAGCTCGCATATTTAACGTAGTTGTTTGAAATCCCCTCGATAAGGCGTGAGGTTTGTTCTTCGTTAAGTTCCTTTACTTTCTTGGCGGGAACTCCAGCATAAATGCAACCCGATTCTACCACCGTATTTTCTAACACAACGGCACCTGCAGCGATGATGCTGTTGGAGTGAATCACACAGTTGTCCATAACCGTTGCACCCATACCAACCAAAACCTGGTCGTGAATGGTACATCCGTGAACCAATGCATTGTGTCCGATAGAAACTTTGTTGCCAATGTTTGTAGGGTGTTTTTGATAGGTTCCGTGAACGACGGCCCCGTCTTGAATGTTTACCTGATCCCCAATTTTAATATAGTGCACATCTCCTCGGAGTACGGCGTTGAACCAGATGCTACAGTCTTTTCCCATAGATACATCCCCCACGATCGTTGCGTTTTCTGCCAAGAAACAATTTTTACCCCAAACCGGATTTTTGCCTTTTATTGATTTCACCAATGCCATATCTCTACTTATTTGTAATTTTGTGTAAAATTAAGGAAGATGAGCGAGAATAAAGTACCCACAACAGTTTATGCTGAGTCTACCCCCAATCCGGGCGTAATGAAGTTTGTAGTGAACCGTGCCATTATTTATGGTGATAGTCAGGAGTTTATCAACATCGACGAGGCAAAAGAGGCGCCTTTAGCCGCAAAACTTTTTCATTTCCCTTTCGTAAAAGAAGTCTTTATCGCCAAGAACTTTGTGTCTTTAACCAAGTATGACATGATGGAATGGGATGACATCGTCATGGAAATCCGTGAATTTATTCGTGAATATCTAGCCGATGGAGGGGTTGTTGTTGTCGAAGAATCACAAACATCAGAAGCTCAGCAGCAAGCTCAGTCGAGCCCGGAATTGTCTGACAATTCTGAGTCAGAAGAGTTGGGAGAGATTGAAACACGCATCGTAGAAATCCTCGAAGAATATGTAGCACCCGCGGTTGAGTCTGATGGTGGAAACATCAAGTTTGTCTCTTTTGAAGACGGAAAAGTATCCGTTTTACTTCAGGGAGCATGTAGCGGCTGTCCGTCCTCTACCGTTACGTTGAAGCAGGGAATAGAAAGCATGCTCAAACAGATGCTCCCGACGCTCGTAAAAGAAGTCATTGCCATAAACGGCTAAGTTATTTTACGGCGATTTTTATTTTTTGATGAAAAACGAAGAATTTATTCAGCGAAGACTGCTCGAAGAAAGTCAGAAATTGCTGGAGGCTCAGTTTTACTTTCCGGTCTTTTTTTTAGTGAGCCAGGGCATAGAAACTTTGGGAAGTTTTCTCGATAAGAAACCCTTGGCAGCAAAAAGACAATCCAAAAAAAGATTTCATTTGGCCGTTAAGGAACTGTTTCCTGAAGTTTATCTAGACCTGACGGAAAACGATTGGCTATACAAACAACTCAGGTGTACCATGAGCCATATGTGCAGTCCCGGAGGCTTTGTAGTTTTGGAGACAAAAACAACAAGCAAAAACCAACATTTACAGCGCCTAGCATCAAAAAGGATATTCATCATCGAAGATCTTGTAGCCGACTTCCAACAAGCATGTATTCATGTTGTTCAAGGTTTGGAAAGCGGAGTGATCAAGCAAAAAGCAATGGCTTTTAGTGAAATCCAGAATCATAAATTGTAGACATTCAGGAATTCAACGTACTTTTGCATGTAAATTCATACGCATGACTGTACATCCATATACCCGACCACGAAGATTGCGAAAGTCCAGTGCTGTTCGATCTTTGGTGCAAGAAAACCACATACGAGCAACCGATTTTATTGTGCCCTTATTTTTTATGGAAGGGCAGAGCGCGAAAGAAGAAATTCCTTCCATGCCCGGCTATTACCGATATACGCTAGATTTGTTGGTTGAAGAAGTTCAATCTTGTTTCGACTTGGGGCTTCGAAGCGTGCTTCTTTTTGCAAAAGTAAAGGATGCACTCAAAGACGCTAAAGGAAGTGAGGCCATCAATCCAGACGGCTTGATGCAGCGTGCTGTAAAAGCGATTAAAAAGCGTTGCCCTGAGATGTATGTGATGACGGATGTAGCTCTAGATCCATACTCGTCCGACGGTCACGACGGCTTGGTAGAAAATGGTGAAATTGTGAACGATGCCAGTGTAGAATTGTTAGGAGAGATGGCTCTTTCACACGCGCAAGCCGGAGCTGACATGGTAGCACCCTCAGACATGATGGACGGAAGAATTGGTTACATTCGCGAAATACTAGAAGAACAAGGGTTTCCAAACGTTGGCATCATGTCATACGCCGTAAAATACGCATCATGTTTTTACGGACCCTTTCGAGACGCATTGGATTCTGCGCCAGGTTTTGGAGATAAAAAAACCTATCAAATGAATCCCGCCAATGCTGAAGAAGGCCTTACAGAATGTGCTTTAGACATTCAAGAAGGCGCCGATGTTTTGATGATCAAACCAGGAATGCCCTATTTGGATATGGTTCGTTTGGTGAAAGAAAAGTTCAAGGTTCCTGTAGCCGCTTATCAAGTGTCCGGAGAATTTTCTATGATTCATGCCGCTGCAGAAAAAGGGTGGTTGAATCTTGAGGACGCGATGCTCGAGTCTGTGATTGGATTTAAAAGAGCCGGTGCAGATTTAATTGCCAGTTATTTTGCCAAAGATATAGCGCGACTTTTGAAGTCATAAGGAGATTTTGATAGACTTAAGCGTACACATTAAAAGATTAAAATTAGTTTGATGACAACTAGCAAGCAGCTCTTTGAAAGAGCACAGATGTATATTCCAGGCGGCGTCAACTCGCCGGTTAGAGCCTTTAAGTCGGTTGGGGGAACACCCGTTTTCTTTCGAGAAGCCAAAGGGTCTATTTTAGTGGACGTGGAAGGGAACGAATACGTTGACTATATCGGTTCCTGGGGTCCCATGATTTTGGGGCATTGTCACCCACCTGTTCTGCAAGCCTTAAAAAAAGCCGCCGATGCTTCGACGTCTTTTGGAGGCCCAACAGCACTTGAAACCGACATCGCAGAACTCATCTGCGACATGATGCCTGGTGTTGAAAAAGTACGAATGGTAAACTCAGGAACGGAGGCATGCATGAGCGCCATTCGCGTGGCGCGTGCTTATACCAATCGTGAAAAATTCATCAAATTTGAAGGCTGTTATCACGGACATTCTGACGCATTTTTAATCAAAGCAGGCTCTGGAGCCATTACGTTGGGAGTGCCAAACTCCCCAGGCGTTACAAGCGGAACCGCAAAAGACACCCTTCTTGCTCGGTACAATGATTTGGCGCATGTTGAAGAGGTTTTAAATAAGAACAAAGGTGAAGTAGCCGCGATCATTATAGAGCCTGTGGCAGGTAATATGGGTTGCATTCCCCCAAAACCAGGTTTTTTAGAAGGCCTCCGAACATTGTGCGACGCCCACGGAGCGGTGCTCATATTCGATGAGGTAATGACCGGTTTCCGACTGTCTGAGGGTGGGGCGCACAAACGATACAAGATTCAGCCCGACATGGTTTGTATGGGTAAGATTATCGGAGGAGGCTTGCCGGTAGGTGCTTTTGGTGGTCGAGAAGACATCATGAACATGGTTGCTCCTCTCGGACCCGTATACCAAGCTGGAACACTATCTGGTAATCCACTAGCGATGTCTTGTGGTTATACCTTGTTAAAAGAATTAAATGAACACCCAGTTATTTTTGAAGAGCTGGAAGAGAAAACGGCTTATCTGGAATCAGGTATGCGTCAAGTTTTTGAGAAATATCAGCTCAAGGTTTGTCTTAATCGTGTGGGCTCAATGCTCAGCTTTCATTTTGATGTGGATGAAGTTTTTGATTTTGATGATGCTTGTTCGGCTGATGCCGAATACTTCAAAAAGGTTTTTCACGGCATGCTGAAGCGAGGTGTTTATTTGGCACCTTCGGCATTTGAATCGTTATTCATATCTCGAACACATAGCAAAGAATTGTTAGACAAAACGATATTGGCGCTTGATGAAACGATTCAAGAAATTCAAGCTTCTTAATTTTATTCGAACCACAGCATTTCAATGAAGAAAGAGTTTCAATTTAAAGAAGGAGAAGTTCTTCAAATCAATAAGCCGCTTCACTGGACGAGTTTCCAGGTGGTCAACAAACTGCGTTGGCTGATCAAACGTAAGCTCAAAGTCAAAAAAATTAAGGTGGGGCACGCCGGTACATTAGACCCTCTTGCTTCGGGGTTAATGATATTGTGTACGGGCAAAAAGACCAAAGAAATTCATCAGTATCAGTCTGCGCACAAAGAATATATTGCCACCATAAAGCTTGGGGCTACCACACCCAGTTATGATGGAGAGTCGGCAGAAAATAGATTTTACTCCACACAACACATCAATGCGGATTTAATTACCCAAACATTACAATCTTTCCTGGGAGATCTTCAACAATTTCCTCCGATTTTTTCTGCGATTAAAGTCGATGGCAAAAAGTTGTACGAAAGTGCTCGAAAAGGGAAGGAAGTCGAAATAAAACCTCGAACCATCTCCATTCAAGACATCGAGCTTTTGAGCATCGAAATGCCATACGTAAGCTTCAGAGTTGCCTGCAGCAAAGGAACGTACATACGATCTCTTGCTTACGACTTGGGGAAGGCTATGCATAGCGGTGCGTGGTTGACTAAGCTGCAACGAACAAAAATTGGAGCGTACGAATTAAAAAACGCTCTTGATATTCAAGACTTTGAGCTTTTGATGAAGTCTTGATAAATCGCAAAAAATTTATTTTATTTCCTATATTTGCAAGCCTAAAATACAGATGCTATGATTACCAAAATGAAACTTTCTCACTTCAACTACGAACTTCCGGATGAGTTGTTGGCTAAAAGACCAACGCAAAACCGAGATGAGTCTAGACTGATGGTGGTACATCGCGATACAGGTAAAATTGAACACAAACTTTTCAAAGATCTTGTTGATTATTTTGATGATCAGGATGTCATGATATTGAATAACACCAAAGTTTTTCCGGCTCGAATGTTCGGGAACAAGGAAAAGACGGGTGCTAGAATTGAAGTGTTTTTGTTGCGTGAGCTGAACAAAGAAAATCGACTGTGGGATGTTTTGGTAGACCCAGCAAGAAAAATTCGTATCGGTAACAAATTGTATTTTGGCAAGGATAGCTCGTTGGTTGCTGAGGTTATCGATAACACGACGTCAAGAGGTCGAACTCTTCGATTCTTATTTGATGGTTCTTATGAAGCGTTCAGAGAAAAGTTGGACGAACTAGGCCAAACCCCGCTTCCGAAATACATTGATCGCGAACCTGACGCAGAAGATGATGAACGCTACCAAACCGTATACGCAAAAGAACACGGAGCTGTTGCCGCTCCAACTGCAGGGATGCATTTTAGCAAACACCTTTTAAAGCGTTTAGAGATTAAAGGTGTAAACTTTGCTGATGTGACGCTTCATGTAGGCTTAGGTACGTTCCGACCTGTAGAGGTTGAAGATTTATCGAAGCACAAGATGGAGTCAGAACAAGTGATTATCAAAGAAGAAGCTTGTACAACTGTAAATAAAGCCCTTTCAGAGGGTCGAAAAATTTGTGCGGTTGGAACAACCAGCTTGCGCGCAATAGAGAGTTCGGTCTCCACTTCCGGTTCTTTGAATGAGTTTAACGGATGGACGAATAAATTTATATTCCCTCCTTATGAGTTCAAAATTCCGAATTGTATGATTACAAATTTACACACACCAAAATCAACCTTAATGATGCATGCCGCTGCT
Organism: Flavobacteriales bacterium UBA7430; assembly: GCA_002478765.1. Lineage (GTDB taxonomy): Bacteria > Bacteroidota > Bacteroidia > Flavobacteriales > UBA7430 > UBA7430. The sequence continues at coordinate 33,957 of DLQO01000011.1, read as the reverse complement.
TTTTGTGGTTTTGAATTGTTAAATGAGGCTTATGCAGAAGCGATAAAAGAGAAATACAATTTTTTTACTTACGGAGACGCGATGTTGATTTTGTAATGGATAAAATAGATGTTTAAAGAAAAGCTAAGAGGTCTTGACCTTTTAGCTTTTTTTTGTTTTGAGAGGTTAAATTTTGAAGATTCAAAGTTACGCCGTACTTTTCAGCAAATACTGGGAAATAGAAATGAAGAGATATGCCATCATAGTAGCCGGCGGAAGTGGGCAAAGAATGAAAAGCTCGATTCCGAAACAATTTATGGAGTTGGTGGGTAGACCTGTTTTGATGCATACTCTCGAAAAATTTTACAGTTCCAGTGCCTCTATTGAGTTGATTGTGGTTTTACCCAAACCCCACCACAGTACATGGAAAACACTTTGCACAAGGCATCAGTTCAGCATCCCCCACCAAATTGCTGTTGGCGGTGCTTCGAGATTCGAATCTGTAAAAAGTGGATTGAAGTTTTGTTCCGAGGTGTCGATTATTGCAGTTCATGATGGTGTTCGACCCCTCATAAGCTCAGACCTTATTTTACGTATGTATAAAGAAACGGAAATGAATAAGGCCCTCATTCCGGTTTGCCCCATTACCGAATCTATTCGGAGGGTTTCGGATGGGTCTAGTAAAGCCTTGGATCGGAGTCAGTATTATTTGGTACAAACACCACAATGCTTTTCTTCAGAAACGCTTCAAAAAGCATATCAACAAGAAGAAAAAGCGACGTTTACGGATGACGCTTCTGTTGTAGAAGCTACCGGTCAGAAAGTATTTCTCTGCGATGGTGAGTCGAGTAATATAAAATTAACCAGTCCGAAAGATTTGCTTTTGGCTGAAGCCATTATGAGTCGTTAGCGAGACAAAACTCGTACACGAGACTCGGGCGTTAATCGCAAACCATCTACTTGCTCAATCAAAACAACCCCCGGTTTGTTACCCGCCTTAAAGGACCCCAGAGAATCGAATTCAAAATATTCGGCTCCATTTTTACATGCCCAAGAGAGAAGTTCATGGGTTGGAATGTTTGGGAATTTATTTTGAATCAGCTTCAGTTCTTCTAGGATACTCATGGAGTCATTAGAAGCCAGAGAATCTGTACCCACTGTAATTTTCAAACCTTTTTTACGCCACAAGTTGTAGTCGGGTAAGTCTCGCTCAATGTACCAGTTCGCTTTCGGACATGTACACCAATAGGCATTTGTAAAGTGACTTAATACCCCGTTGATGTCTGATGCTGAAGAGTACGTATTATGCACCAACAAAATTTTTTGATCGGTTGATAGGTAGGGTGTGAGGCTAAATTCTGTAGCGTTTTTCCCAGCGTTTAAATGAGCGCCTAGATCTCGACCTTTCTTTAAGAGCATGTCAGCCAGTTCTCCCTGACCTTCCAGAAAAAGCTCATTTTCTGATGGAGTCTCTTGGTGATGTATGCTTAGTAAGTTCTTTTTGTTGTGGGCATAAATTCCTTTCAGCAAGTCGATAGAGACAGAGTAGGGAGCATGAGGAACAAGCGACGCAGACAAATCGTTTGTTTCGAATTTTTTTAGTGTTTGTAGCCCTTCATTCAATATAGGCGTTGCTTCGTTTTTATTCAAGCCAAAAAGTTCAACAAAGGAATGGTACTGAATCGGACTTTCGCTTTTTATTTCAATGGTTGCATCTGTGTTTGAGATGTCGCCAACAGCTACAATTCCTGATTGCTGCATCTCCTCATCGCCCTGCTTGATTGATCGACTTAAGTCGAGCTTGCTCTTTTGCCTTTGTTTCGGGATTTGATCAACAAAAGCTGGAAGGCCGGAGGCCTCTGTCATCATTCCTTTCATGTGTGAAAGTTCCAGGTGGCAATGTGTATTTATAAATCCTGGGCAAAGGATCCCATCGTATTCTTCCACCTTGAATTGATCGGTAATAGGAGCCTCTTTGGTGATGTGAATGATGGTTCCGTCATCCTCCATATATAAATAACCATTGGCAATAGGAGCTGAATTTAGCGGAATGATATATGAAGCTTGAATGATGCGCATTTATAAAATTTTAACAAAGGTAAGAATCCCTATCTTTGCAGCGATGAAAAAGCAGGAGAAACAAGACATTAGAGCTTTATCGAAAGAAAAACTCAAAGAATATTTTGTCGCTAAAGGCGAAAAAGCCTTTCGCGCCAAACAGGTGTATGAGTGGTTGTGGAAAAAATCGGTTACTGATTTTGATCAGATGACCAACCTTTCCTTGTCAACTCGGCTCATGCTTAAAGAGGGCTTTACCATCAATGCGGTTCAAGTAGACGACTCGCAATACAGTAAAGATGGAACCATTAAAAATGCGTTTCGTTTGTTCGATGATCGAATTTGTGAAGGGGTTCTTATTCCTGCCGACTCCCGAATGACGGCTTGTATTTCCTCTCAGGTAGGCTGTAGTCTTGCCTGCGAATTTTGCGCAACAGGACGATTGAAGCGAATGCGTAACATCCATGCCGATGAAATTTACGATCAGGTGCGAATCATCCGGGATCAGGCCTTGGAGCGAAACGGCCAGCCGCTCTCGAACATTGTTTACATGGGTATGGGAGAACCTTTATTGAACTACAACCATGTGTTGGAGTCCATAGAAAAAATAACATCGGAAGAAGGTTTGGGCATGTCTCCTAAGCGAATTACTGTTTCCACAGCCGGTGTTGCAAAAATGATTGAAAAGCTTGCCGATGATGATGTTAAATTCAATTTGGCTCTATCCCTTCATGCTGCGAACGATGAAAAGCGCGATAAAATTATGGGGATTAATGAGACCAATAATTTATCCATTTTGGCAGAGTCTTTGAAGTACTTTTACGCAAAAACTCAATCTCGAGTTACTTACGAATACATCATTTTCGATAATTTTAATGACGAATTACAAGATGCTCACGAGCTTTATGAGTTCTGTAAACACATTCCCTGTAAGGTTAACATCATCGAGTATAATCCCATAGACGGGGTGGAGTTTAAGCAAGCAACGGTGGAAAAAGTAGATGCTTTTAGAGACTACTTAGAAGAACGAGGCGTCGTCGTGAACATTCGTCGCAGCCGAGGGAAAGACATCGATGCGGCTTGTGGTCAACTGGCCAATAAAAAGTAGAATTTTACCGTGTCTGTTACCCAAGGCTTAGTGCTTAACAAATTTAAAGGTTTTTATTTTTAGCTTTTCGATCGTTTTTACTTCCAAGACATACACATCAAGTATTAAATTAGTTACAGGAATAATTTCTTTCGCTCCCCTTGGTTCTCCCTCTTTCAAGAAACGGCCATTATGTCCCCCAACTGTAGTTTAGCCTTCCTTTTCTGTACTTCCCATCAATCTCAAGTGTCAAAATATTTGTTTTTTGGATTAACGTTAACTTCGCTAGATAATCTCGTTGAGATGGATGCGAATCTAAGCTCCCCAGAGACTCCACAGTAAATACCAAGAGTAACAATGTTTCCATTGCTTTCTTCAATCATTACGATATCTCCAATTTGTTGAGCAATAGTATTAGTGCTAAAAAGGGTGCAAAGTAATCTTGTGAAAACAAGTCAAGTGTTATAAAATTTAGAAATCTCAATTAGGTCGAATTAAAAGGTTAGAAATGTTTATACACTCCAAACACATATTTGTTTTCACACATAAACAGTTAATAGCTCGAGATTAAAAGATTGAGAGAGTTGTTTGCGTTGCGAATATTAATTTTTATTCATACCCGGGTTATTATTGACTGCCTAATACAGAATCAAAAGAACATTATTTAGTAAATTTGCAATCCATGTCCATTATCGATCAAATAAAGGCACCCATTCAAGATGAAATGGACTCGTTCGAGTCTAAGTTCAAAATCTCCATGGCGAGTAAAGTCCCCTTGCTGGATAAGGTTACCAATTATATTGTCAAGCGAAAAGGGAAGCAAATGCGTCCGATGTTTGTTTTTCTTTCTGCAAAACTATGTGGAGAAGTAAATGAAAGTACCTTTCGAGGAGCATCGATGATTGAGTTGCTGCACACAGCGACTTTGGTTCACGATGATGTGGTTGATGACGCAAACATGCGACGCGGTTTTTTTTCTGTCAATGCTTTGTGGAAAAATAAGATTGCCGTTCTTGTTGGTGATTTTTTACTTTCTAAGGGTTTATTGTTGGCTGTAAAAAATGATGATTTTCACCTATTGAAATTGACTTCACGTGCTGTTGAGGAAATGAGTGAAGGGGAGTTGCTGCAAATCGAAAAAGCACGTCGTCTTGACATTGTTGAAGAGGTGTATTACGAAATCATCCGAAAGAAGACGGCTTCCTTAATTGCCGCTTGTTGTGCCGTGGGCTGTTCGTCGGTCACAAAAGATGATGATTTGGTCAATAAAATGTGGGCTTTTGGCGAAGCTATTGGCGTTGCTTTTCAAATTAAAGATGACCTTTTTGATTATCACAAACAGGGCTTCATTGGAAAACCGGTAGGCATCGATATTAAGGAACAGAAAATGACCTTACCTCTTATTTTTGCTCTTCAGCAATGCGGCTCATCAAAACGTAGAGAGATCATCAGGATCATTAAAAGACACCACAACAATCCTAAAAAAGTTAACGAAGTTATTGATTTCGTTCGTCAAAGTGGGGGGTTAAAGTACGCCGAAAAAAAGATGTACACTTATCAAGCCAAGGCGCTAGAAATCATCTCTGACATGCCAAACTCCGTGGCAAAAAACTCATTACATGCACTTATAAAATATGTGATTGACCGAAAGAAGTAATCATTTTCTCTCGGTCTCACTCGTTTGGGTTATAAATTCATTCAAGGGCTCGTGTTAATCGACGAACTTACCCAATCCCTTCTCGGTCATATCATACTATTTATTACTTTTGCAGCTATGGCAAATAAAGAAGACATTTTCAAGAAAGTTATAGCGCACTCTAAGGAGTACGGATATGTTTTTCAATCCAGCGAACTTTACGACGGTTTAGCGGCAGTTTATGATTACGGGTCAAACGGCTCAGAGCTGAAGAAAAACATCAAAGAATATTGGTGGGCTTCTATGGTAAAGATGAATGAAAATATTGTAGGGATAGATTCCGCAATTTTCATGCATCCAACCATATGGAAAGCCTCAGGACACGTAGATGCATTTAACGACCCCTTAATCGATAACAAAGATTCAAAGAAACGTTATAGAGCCGATGTTTTGGTGGAAGACTATATTGCTAAAATTGAGGGTAAAATTACCAAAGAGGTTAAGAAGGCGGCTAAACGTTTTGGCGAAGCCTTTGATCAAGCTCAGTTTTTGGAAACCAATCCACGTGTGTTGGGCTATAAAGAGAAGATGTCAGCGATTTCAAAGCGTCTGAATGGAAGTCTTGAGAAAGAGGATTTAGAAGACGTGAAAGCCCTCATTGAGGAGTTGGAAATTAAATGTCCGATTTCGGGTACTTCGAATTGGACCGATGTGCGCCAGTTTAATTTGATGTTTGGAACTAAAATGGGCGCTACTGCCGAAGGCTCTAGCGACTTGTGGTTAAGACCTGAAACGGCCCAAGGTATTTTCGTGAACTTTTTGAATGTTCAGAAAACAGCACGAATGAAAGTGCCTTTTGGAATTGCACAAATTGGTAAAGCTTTCCGAAATGAGATTGTTGCTCGACAGTTCATTTTCCGAATGCGTGAGTTTGAGCAAATGGAAATGCAATTTTTTGTCCGCCCAGGGGAAGAAATGAAATGGTATGAGTATTGGAAAGAAGCTCGTCAGAAGTGGCATTTATCTCTCGGAGTAGATGCAGATAAATATCGTTTTCACGACCATGAGAAATTGGCGCATTATGCCAATGCCGCTGCCGACATAGAATATCAATTCCCATTTGGTTTTAAAGAAGTAGAAGGAATACACTCACGTACCGACTTTGATTTAAAAGCGCATCAAGAATATTCGGGTAGAAAAGTTCAATATTTCGATCCTGAAATCAATGAAAGTTACACCCCTTTCGTGGTTGAAACTTCAATAGGTGTTGACCGCATGTTCCTGTTGACCATGTGTAATGCATACCGCGAAGAAAATATAGGAGACAACGACACAAGAGTCGTGTTGGCTTTACCTCCAGTTTTGGCTCCTGTAAAAGCAGCTATATTACCTCTAACCAAAAAGGATGGACTCCCAGAATTGGCTCGAAAAGTATACGACCAATTGAAATTGGAATTCAATTGCGTGATTGAGGAAAAAGATTCGATCGGTCGTCGTTACCGCCGACAAGATGCAAATGGAACGCCATTTTGTGTAACGGTTGATAACGAAACGATCAATGACAATTGCGTCACGATACGCCATAGAGACAGCATGGAGCAAGAGCGGGTTTCTATAGATGATGTTCGAGACATTATAGATCGTTCCGTAAGTATACGTCACAATTTAGCAAAGTGCTAAGTTTATTATAGACATGATTTGTACAATCCCTTTTCCGATTTGGAAAAGGGATTTTTTGTGGCTTCAATCTGCACGTAAAATTTCCAAAGTTTAGGCAGTTCAAAATCCAAAGAATCGTATCTTTGCGCGGGGCAAGTCTTAGACAAGTCGCTCCCCTCAAATTCCCCCAGGGCGGGAACGCAGCAAGGGTAGAGGGTTGAGCACTGTGATTTAAGTAGCTTGCCCTTTTTTTATTTTCTTTTTTTACAGCTTTTAGTGCTGTATCACAACGGGATGTTTCAAGTACTCCGGTTTGCCTTTCGAGCCCCACAATTCAACAACAACCATGTAAATGCCCATGGGTAAATCGAGTTTTTCTTGGTTCAATCCATTCCAAATCCAGACGGTTTTCTGTGTAATCAATTTCGATTGACAAACTTCCCGGACCTTCAAGCCTTTTTTGTTGTAGATATGAATGTTTGCCTTAACGGGCTTAGAAGGCACCAACGTGATGTTTGTAAAATCGTCTAAACCATCTAAGTTGGGTGTAAAAACCTCAGGGTCGATTTCAAACTTCGTTTTGCTAGGGCTTGTGTATGTGAATTGAGAGTTTTCTCTTCCGGGCGTTCCGTAATTTTCAGTTGAAGATGCAGAGAACCATTTTTTTGAGTACGGATTTAATCTTTCGAGTGCGACCCCCTTCACGGTTTCTAATCTAGAGAAATGATCGTCCTCATGATAGGAGTGTTTGTCAATGATTTCATAGGCTAAATTACATAGCGCAACACTTCCTTTCTGAGCAGGTAGGTTCGGAAGCTCATTGACTTCGAGAAAAAATGCGCTCGCTTTTGATTCGTAATAAGATTCAATCCATGGTCTGTTTTCACACAAGGCCAAGTAGGAGTGAGGCGGAATGTTGACAGGCTCTATGCATATGCGCTCTGTATTTGTGATGTCATTCAAAAGACTGTCGTAATTCCCAATATAAAGTTTGGATAAGTCGATGTAATTCTCAGATGCATTGTAAATTTCTACATAATCATACCCCCCCACTTTGGGGTTAAACAACAATTCATTCAGGTACAGCGCTCCTTTTTCAGGCCAAACACCCTTAATAAATTGAAGCTTCGATTCTTGGATGTTATTTTTGTAGCAGTCTTTTAGGTTTTTTACCTGAAAGAAGTATTTTCTGCCAGCCTCCAAGTCGGTTTTAAATTCAATGAATGTTTTGTTTTGACGATGTTGTATGTTCTGGACCGGTAGGGGCGGGTAAAATAAAGTGGAATCGATTTTTAATATGAGTGAGTCGTAGACATTTTCTGACCAGGTTATTCGTATTTCATCGAGCTCAATGGTTTCTATCGATTCAAGATGCACACTGCCGGAAGCTGATTTAGTTTCTGCGATACTGTTTGGCAAACCTGGCGTCCCTCCAAATTGATTGTTTGAGGCTCCCCAATTGTTTTTACCGGCACAATAATGCTCGGAATCAACCATCTCTAGAGCCCATCCCCCAAGCTCTTTATTGGTGTTTTTAAGCCAAGATTTATGGTAATGAACTTCGTGTATTACTTCATCATTGTCATCCAAAAGCCCAAGATATCCTTCAGTATTACTTAAGTTAGTCCATGGGGTAAGGGACTGCGTTATGACGTTGCTAAAAGCACTTAAATTATCTGGATTCGTAAGCAGCAGGTATTTGTTAGAATCAATAGTGACTTCTGGGATTGTACGTAGATTGTTGTTCGTTTTTAATTGCCACCCTTTAAGTGTAATCGGGTAGTTAGCTCGATTGAGAAGTTCAACATATTCAACTTTTGGCAATTGAACTTCAGGCTCAGGCTTCATCATGATTTCGTTTATGACGATATCGAATTGTTCATGTTGTTGCATGTAAAAGTTGAGAAGAGTATCTGTTGAGGTATTCCTTAAGGTGTCCGACAAGCCGGAAACTCTGAGTTGAAAAGAGTCATTAATTGGAAGTGGATCTTCAAAAATGAGTTCTAAAGAAGCGCCGTCTTGATATATCGTGATGGGAGGTCTTGACTGGGGTAGTAGCTCGAAGTGATTCAAAGGGGGGAGGCTTAAATCTTCCGAATCAAAAAGTAGTTGAATTGCATTCTTTTTTGAAATGGATGAAGTGATTATTTTCGGTGGAATACGGTCGATCATAGGCGTGCCATCGATGGAAAAGTCATCAAAATAAAACCGATTACTTCGTGTCGCTGTGTAAACACAATGGACCCCGGTATACTTCGTTTCTCTAACTTCAAGATCTTTAGTACGCCCCTCTAAAATCCAGTCGTTTCCATCCAAGCCATCGAACCACAAACTCCAGTCTCCGGTGTTAGATTTCGTAACTTTTAACCTGAGATGAACCGGGCTTGTGTCGATGCGTTTGTCCAAGCCATCGATGATTTTAGTATTTTCGCCGTTGAGTTTTCGGTAGAGTGAAACCTCATCTGATGCCCCACCAACTCGAATAAAATATCCTTTCGTTGAGTTTTTCAACACCGAATCTGTGGCCATTAGATACCAGTCTACATAGTTTGATGAGGACGGGTTGAATTCTAATTTGAGCTCCATCATCCATGTGGGATTGTCCAAGAGATTAGACTTTGTGCAGATGTAGGATGCTCCACTTTCTCTGGGTGCATTTAAATGCAACCTATTTTCATCATCTACCTCAAAGCTTGATTCCAAGCCGAACCAAACCGGGTCGTTATTAAAATCTCCATCGGAGAAATCATCATAAATTTGGGCGCTTAAAGGACATGAGAGCACCATCATCAACCATAAATATTTCATCGCACATGGATTACATTAAGTATTAAATATAGGGAAAATTATAAACATAGTTAGATTGATAGATGTTAAAAAGGGGAGTTCTCATCAGAAACATCTGGGGAAAGAGTCTCGCTCCATGGATTGAGCAAGATTTATTTTAAAATAATCAAAAAATAGTTTGTTTTGTAAAGGTTTATGGGTGTATATTTGTGAAAAGTTTTTAACAATACTTTACAAAAACCTTAAAAGTGATAAATAAAATTACTTTTTCAGCCCCATCTAACGATCTTTCTAGATCAACTTGTGTTTCCACACAAGAGAACTGCTGTTGTTGCTAATAATGAATCATCATTAAAGCAAACCCTCGATTACACATACAACCCAACAGCATGAAAAAATCAACAACATACATTAACCTAGACAACGCAATGATGAATTGTTGTGCTTGTTACGTTATGTGTTGTTGTACGCAAAACGAAAGGTTAGATATATTTTCATGACAGAAACAGAATCATAGATATACAAAGCCTTTCCTCATCGAAAGGTTTTTTTTATACCAAAAAACACTAAACCCCTAATTAGCATGCAAAGTTTTAGAACCGAAATTGAAAATCCTGTAGTAGAAAAGGATATTATTGAATTGGAGAGAAAGATTCACCTGTTCAAAGATGGTAAGTTAGACGAAGATAAGTTTAGAAGCCTTCGATTGGCAAGAGGGGTTTATGGACAGAGACAATCTGGTGTACAAATGATTCGGATCAAGCTGCCTTATGGAAAGACAAAGGTCAATCAACTCCGAAGAATTGCAGATGTAGCGGATGAATATTCAACAGGGAAGCTTCACATTACTACGCGTCAGGATATTCAAATTCACTATGTTAGTTTGGACCGAACGCCACAATTGTGGGCCGACTTAGAAAAAGATGACGTTACCTTGAGAGAAGCTTGCGGTAACACAGTAAGAAATATTACGGCTTCTGCTATGGCCGGAGTAGACAAAAACGAACCGTTTGACATAAGCCCATACGCACATGCTATGTTTGAATTCTTTTTGAGAAACCCGATTTCTCAAGAGATGGGTCGTAAGGTGAAAATTGCATTTTCTTCCAACGAAGAAGACAGCGCTTATACATTCATACACGATATAGGATTTATCGCTAAAACAAGAAACGTTGATGGTGTAGAACAACGTGGATTTAAAGTGGTTATCGCTGGTGGTTTGGGTGCTCAACCTTATTTGGCACAGTCGGTTTACGATTTCCTTCCGGAAGATGCGATCATTCCTTACAGTGAAGCCCTGGTTCGTGTATTTGATAAACACGGTGAAAGAGCTCGAAGAAATAAGGCGCGTTTGAAGTACTTGGTGAAAAAGATAGGTGTTGAAGAGTTTCAAAGATTGGTGGAGTTAGAGCGCAAATCTCTAAAGTATCAGACCTTTCACATAGACCCAGACACATACGAAGAGACAAAAAGACCAGAATCTTTAACCGAAACGGTTGATGTGGATGTGGATGCAGATGCTTACGATAAATGGTTCAAGAGTAATGTAGTTGCGCAAAAGCAAGACGGTTATTACGCGGTAAACGTGAGACTTCTTACAGGAGACTTTACGACCACTCAAGCTCGTGCTTTAGCAAAGATCGTTGAGCGCTTGGCATCAGATGAAATTCGATTCACCATTGGTCAAGGCTTTGTGATTAAGTTCGTCCCTGAGGCCAACTTAAAAGCAATCTACAGTGCTTTAGATGGGCTAGGTTTTGCAGAGCCAGGAGCCGACAGCACGCATGATGTAACAGCGTGTCCTGGAACGGACACTTGTAATTTAGGAATTGCAAACAGTACAGGAGTTGCTGGAGCTTTAGAAGAGGTCTTAAAACAAGATTACCCAGATTACATTTACAACAAAAATTTAAAAATTAAAATCAGTGGATGTATGAATTCTTGCGGTCAACACTCGATGGCTGCCATTGGATTTCATGGGTCTGCGATCAAGGTTAAGAAAGGTATTTTACCAGCAACACAAATTCTTTTAGGAGGTGGAGTTGTTGGAGATGGAGCCGGTCGTGTTTCAGAAAAAATTGTGAAAATCCCGAGTAAGAGAGCACCTCAAGCTTTAAAGACGATTTTGAACGATTATGAAGCACATTCCAACGATGGAGAGTACCACATCGATTATTACCAAAGACAAGGGAAGCCTTATTTCTATGAGTTGCTAAAGAGCCTTGCATCTACGGACAATTTGGTGGACAGTGATTTTATTGACTGGGGTCACGAAGAGACATTCAAAACAGAAATTGGTGTGGGTGAATGTGCGGGTGTAACGATAGATTTGGTGGCAACCTTACTCCTGGAGTCCGAAGAGCGATTGGCAGAAGCGACAGAAGCCTTAGCGGGTTCATCTTATTCAGATTCAATTTACCATACCTATTCCGCATTGGTAAACACAGCAAAAGCATTGTTGGTTTCTGAAGGTTTGAAAACCAACACACAGGCAGGTATTATCAAGGATTTTGATGAGAAATATCCTGAAAAAGGACATTTCTCTCTAGAGAAAAGTTTTCAAGAAACGGTTTACGCCATGAACGAAAACAAGCCGACAAAAGATTTTGCTCAAAGTTATTTGACACTTTCAAAGCAGTTTGTACGAGATGCTTTTGTCTTAAGAGAAAAGAAAGATGAGCAATCTAGCAACTAAAGGTAAGTTAATCATACTAGGAGCAGGACCTGGTGATCCGGAGTTGATCACCTGGAAAGGCTTTCGGGCAATCCGAGACGCCAAAGTGATTCTTTACGACGCACTGGTAAATTCTGAGCTGCTTGAGGCCGCTAACGATAGTGCTCTGAAAATTTCTGTTGGTAAGCGTGCAGGGCAGCATTCATTTTCTCAAGATGAAATTAATGAGCTCATTGTAAAATACGTCAAACAAGAGGGGAGTGTTATACGATTAAAAGGAGGAGACCCATATGTATTCGGAAGAGGTTATGAGGAGAAAGAGTACGCAGAGCTTCACGGTATAGAAACGGAATACATTCCTGGAATATCCAGTTCTATAGCGCTAACGGGCTTACAAGACATTCCCTTAACGAAGCGTGGAATAAACGACGGGTTTTGGGTAATTACAGGCACTAAGAGTAACGGTAAGCTTTCGAACGATGTTTCTCTTGCCGTGCAGTCCGACGCTACGGTTGTCATCTTAATGGGTTTAAGAAAAATAGAAGAAATAACAGCGATTTACGCCCAAGAAGGACGATCTAGTTATCCGATAGCGGTTATTTACAATGGGTCTTTACCTAATGAAAAGGTTTTTGTAGGTAAGATTTCGAACATCGTTGAAAAGCTCAAAGAAGCTCCTCAAGATGGCCCTGGAATTATTGTGATCGGTGAAGTCGTTAAACTACACCCTAAATACGTTTACAACTTTGTGAATCAAAACTTTGTTGAACAACTGTCCGAACAAGTTTAAACTAAAAGACACTCAACAAACAGTATATGGAACTGATAAAAGAAAATAAAGTGGAGGATAAAGATTTACTTGAAGGATTGCAGAAGCTTGAAAAGTTCATAGGAAATACACCACTGTTCCCTTTTAACAGACTTTTTCAAAAGAAAGGTGTGAAAATATACGCAAAGTTGGAATGGCAACAATTTGGCGCTAGTGTAAAGAGTAGACCGGCTTATGAGATTGTAAAAAACGCTATTTTTACAGGCGAATTAAACCGAAATAAAACATTGTTGGATGCGTCAAGTGGAAATACGGGTATCGCATATGCTTCCATTTGTGGTGCTTTAGGTATCCCAGTGACGCTTTGTATACCGGCCAACGCATCCATAGAGAGAATTAGAAATTTAAAATCTCTTGGTGTTGAACTGATACTGACTTCTCAATTCGAATCTACGGATGGCGCCCAGAACAAAGCGAAAGAATTGTTTGCAGCAAATCCAGAAAAATACTTTTATGCCGATCAGTACGGTAACGACAGTAATTGGAAGGCGCATTATAAAACGACAGGTCCAGAGATCCTCGAGCAGTTGGGTGATGAAAAGATTACACATTTCATGGCGGGCCTAGGAACAACAGGAACGATGAGAGGTACAGGGACGTATTTGAAAGAGCAGGATTCTAAGACACAAATTATTGCACTTCACCCTGATTCTGCAATGCACGCGATTGAAGGATGGAAGCATATGGAGACCGCTTTGGTTCCGAAGATATACAATGCCGATCAAGCAGATGACAACCAAGACATCTCTACAGAAGAAAGTTTTGCCTTATTGAAGGATATTGCCCAAAAAGAAGGCTTATTGATAGGTCCTTCGGGCGCTGCAAACTTAGTCGGAGCGATTCGTTTGGCTAATGAAATTGATGAAGGCGTTATTGTTACCATCATACCAGATAGTGCCGATAAGTACAGCGAGGTTTACGAACAACTTTTTAAATAAGGACTTATGAAAGAAGTGAAATTTACAGATCAAGCCATTCAAGAAATGCACGAGCATTTAATTGCAAGTTACCCGCATGAGGGTTGTGGTTTTTTCTATGGTAAGATCAATGATCGTAAAGAAGTCGTTGAAATAAAAGCGGTAGAAAATCAAAACAAAACGAACCCTGAAAGAATCTTTGAAATAGCCCCTATCGATTATGTGAAGGCGGAGCGACACGCAATAGAAAATAATTTGGATTTGTTAGGCGTGTATCACTCTCATCCGGACCACCCAGCAGTTCCCTCCGTAACTGATTTGAAATTTGCGCAGCCGAACTTCTCATATGTGATTGTATCCATTGTGAAAGGTGAAGTAGCAGCAACCTCATCATGGACGCTCAACGATACACATAAGTTTGTTCAGGAGCCTGTATTCGATAACGAAGAAAAAAAAGTAACAACCGTTTAAAAAAATTAAAATCATGGCAAAAATAATCATCCCAACACCCCTAAGAAAATTTACAGACAACCAGGCAGCATTTGAAGCAAATGCAGCAACTGTATACGATGCGATTCAAGCACTAGCAACTGCATTTCCTGAGTTAAAGAAGCATCTTTTTGACGATAAAAATCAAATCAGAAGCTTCTTAAGAATTTATTTAGGAGATGAAGATATCAATGTCTTGGACAAAGAAAAAACAGCCTTAAAAGCTGATGATGTCGTTAGCATCATTCCAGCAATTGCAGGAGGTATAAACTAATTTATTATGGCACAGGAAACATTTAGCAAAGAAGAATTATCCCGATACAGTCGGCACTTAATAATTCCGGAATTCAACATTGAAGGACAACGCAAGTTAAAAGCGGCCAAAGTTCTTGTTGTAGGAACGGGAGGTTTAGGAGCACCACTACTCCAGTACCTTGCGGCCGCTGGTGTCGGCACCATTGGCGTACTAGATTTTGATGTGGTTGAGGATTCAAACCTTCAACGACAGGTATTGTTTTCTACCAATGATATTGGTAAGCCAAAAGTACTTGCTGCCAAAGAGCGATTAGAAGGCTTAAACCCTTACATTAAAATCGTAACACACAATGTTCTTTTGAGCTCTCAAAATGCTTTAGACATTGTTAAAGACTACGACTTGGTAGCAGACGGAACCGATAATTTCCCAACGCGTTACTTGGTAAACGATGCTTGTGTTTTGTTAGGCAAAACGAATGTTTATGCGTCTATTTACCGATTTGATGGTCAGGTATCAGTATTCAACTACACCAACAAAGAGGGCGTTGTCGGGCCGAATTATAGAGATTTATTTCCATCACCACCACCACCAGGTTTAGTTCCTAGTTGTGCTGAGGGTGGCGTTCTTGGTGTTTTACCAGGGATCGTAGGTTCTTTGCAAGCTAACGAGGTTATAAAGGTGATTACTGGGGTTGGAGAACCCTTGGCAGGTCGTCTGTTCCTTTTTGATGCCATGAACTTTGAAACGAGAACGGTAAAGGTACACAGAGATGATGAAAACCCTTTGAACGGGAAAAATCCATCGATTACAGAATTAATAGATTATCAAGAATTTTGTGGCTTTAGTTCAAACAAAGAGGAGGACGTGAAGAGCCTTTCTGTTGCTGAGTTTTTGGATTTGCAAAATAGCGATGAGCCTTTTCAGTTGATCGATGTGCGTGAGGATTTTGAATACGAAATTTCTAACCTTGAAGGTGTTCATATCCCTCTTGCTGACGTGGAGGAGGAAGTTGGTCAAATTGTATCCGACAAAAAAGTAGTCGTTCACTGCAAAGCCGGAGGAAGAAGTAAAAAAGCAATAGAATTGCTAGAAAAGGAATTTGGTTTTTCAAATTTATACAACCTCACAGGAGGTATTGATGCTTACTTTGAAGAAGTAGACGCAAATTAAAATACAGATGTTGGAAGCAAAGAACAAAAAATACAAAGTACTCAGTCTAGAAGATCGGTTGAGTGCTTTATATGAAGAGTATAAGCCCGATGAGGTCTTGGTAACCTCTTCGTTTGGAGCTTCCTCTGCGTATTTATTGGGGATCATCTCAAAAGTAAACCCAGAACAAAAGATTCATTTTATCGACACGACCTATTCATTTCCTGAAACCGTCAGCTACAAAAAAAAGTTGGCCAAAGCGTTAGGATTACAGGTTGTTGACGTAAAACCAGATTCGGTGGAAAATGAGTTTACCCTGAAGGATGAAACTTGGTCAAAAAATCCCGATTTTTGCTGTTCGATAAATAAGGTAAAACCGTTACAGAAATTAAAGTCAGGATTTAAAGTTTGGGTTTCAGGGTTGATGGGTCATCAAAACAATGTTCGTTCTGAGAAAGAACTATTCGAAGTTAAAGACGATATATTAAAGTTTTACCCTCTGATTGATTGTAGTGATGAGGACCAGAAGGAGTTTATATTAAAAAATAATCTACCAGCGCACCCACTGCAACTCTGTGGGTATAACTCTATCGGATGTTTTCATTGTACGAAGAAAGGTCAGGGTAGAGAAGGTAGATGGGCAGATGCTCAAAAAACAGAATGTGGATTGCATTAAGTAAACAACATGACATTGGAAAAAGAAAATACACAAGTTAAAAACGTACTAGACAAAGTAACGATCCTTTATGCCGGAGATTCTGGTGATGGGATACAGCTTATTGGGAATCAGTTTACCAATAATACAGCTTTGTATGGAAATGACCTGAGTACCTTCCCAGACTTCCCCGCGGAAATTAGAGCACCCTTGGGTACTTTAGCTGGAGTTTCAGGATTTCAAATCAACTTTGGTAATTCTGCAGTTTTTACGCCCGGAGATTTATGTGATGTATTGGTTGCGATGAATGCAGCATCCTTAAAAAAGAATCTTTCCAGGCTTAAAGAGCGAGGAACGATAATCATCAATTCGGCGGGATTTGATAAAAAGAACTTCCGATTGGCAGGAATTGATCCTGCGGACAATCCATTAACCAATTCCAGTTTAGACGGGTACAAAGTTCATCAGATAGACATCACCAAGCTGACGCGTGAAAATTTGAAGGACTCTTCTCTAGGCTCTAAAGAAAGAGATCGATGTAAGAACATGTTTGTTCTTGGGTTCATTTATTGGATTTTCAATCGCTCTTTGGATTCTACCATTGATTTTCTTCAGCGAAAATTCAAATCTAAAGAAGAAGTGTTAGAGGCAAACCTGAAAGTTTTAAAGTCAGGGTATCATTATGCCGAAACAAGTGAGACTTTTTCAAATCGTTTTGAAATTAAGCCCGCAGAAATGGCCCCCGGTCTTTATAGAAATGTCATCGGGAATCAAGCCACATCTTTAGGTTTAATTGCTGCGGCTCACTGTTCAGGAATGAATTTATTTTACGGAGGTTATCCAATTACTCCAGCATCAGATATTCTCCATGAATTGGCAAAGCACAAAAACTTTGGCATCAAAACGTTTCAAGCAGAAGACGAGATTGCCGGAATTTGTTCTGCCATTGGAGCTTCATTTGGCGGTGACTTAGCCACGACAGCATCTTCAGGACCGGGTATTGCCTTAAAAGGTGAAGCCATCGGTTTGGCTGTCATGATGGAGCTTCCATTGGTCATCATAAACGTTCAGCGTGGAGGACCTTCTACAGGGCTTCCTACGAAAACAGAACAATCGGATTTATTGCAAGCCATGTACGGTAGAAATGGGGAAGCACCACTTCCTATTGTTGCTGCTCAATCTCCTTCGGATTGTTTCGAGATGGCTTATGAAGCGTGCAGAATTGCTGTGGAACACATGACGCCTGTATTCCTCTTAACTGATGGATACATTGCGAATGGAGCAGAGCCATGGAAATACCCCACTGCTGAGGAACTAAAGCCTATTGCACTCAAAGTTCGTGGAGCAAGAAAAGAGGATGAAGAGGCCTATTTACCCTACAAGCGTAATGAAGACTTGGTAAGAGAATGGGCTGTCCCAGGCACTCCGGGTGTTGAGCACCGTTTGGGTGGCTTGGAGAAGGACAAAGAATCAGGGAATGTTTCTTACGATCCTGACAACCATCAAGTGATGGTGAACCTACGGGCAGCTAAAGTAAATCAAATAGCAAAACACATTCCTAAACAGGAATTAGACAGTGGAACTACGGATTCTAAATTGTTGATCTTAGGCTGGGGTTCTACTTATGGAGCAATAAAAACAGCAGCTCAAGAGCTCAAAACAGAAGGGGTTGATGTTGCACATGCACAGATACGTTACATCCATCCATTCCCTGAAAATTTAGGAGAGCTGTTGTCGAACTATGATCACATCATCATTCCGGAACTTAACGACGGTCAATTGGTTAAATTGATTCGAGACAAATACTTGATCGATGCCAAGGCTTTAAGTAAAGTAAAAGGTCAGCCTTTCCATGCTCAAGAGATTAAAAACGAAGTTTTAAACCACTTAAAGTAAATTTCATGCTTGAAGTTTTAAAAGATAGCAATCAAAAAAAATTGACTGCAAAAGATTTTTCTAGTGATCAAGACATTAGATGGTGCCCAGGTTGTGGAGACTACTCCATTCTGAAACAGGTACAAAGCGTGATGCCCGAATTGGGAATTCCTAAGGAAGACATCGTTTTTATATCAGGTATCGGATGTTCTTCTCGGTTTCCGTATTATATGAACACCTATGGAATGCATTCAATTCATGGTCGAGCCACAGCGGTTGCCAGCGGTTTAAAGGCTTCTCGTCCCGAGTTAAGCGTTTGGATTATCACGGGAGATGGAGATTCTTTGGCTATTGGAGGGAATCATTTTATTCACCTTTTGAGACGGAACTTCAATGTGAATATTTTGCTCTTTAATAATCAGATTTACGGTTTAACAAAAGGGCAGTACTCACCAACTTCTGAATTGGGGAAAAAGACAAAGTCAACACCGGTAGGCTCTTTGGATCACCCATTCAATCCATTAGCTTTAAGCCTCGGAGCTGATGCCACGTTTATTGCACGTTCTATAGATAGAGAACCAAAACACTTGAAAGAAATTCTGCTTCGTGCAGAGCGTCATCAAGGGACTTCTTTGGTAGAAATTTATCAGAACTGTAACATTTTTAATGACGGAGCATTCTCTACGTTTACAGACAAGACGAACAAGAAAGACAACAGCGTGTATCTTGAGCATGGTAAGCCGCTCATATTTGGTGCAGAGCAAGACAAGGGAATTGTTCTTGATGGATTCCATGCAAAAATTGTTTCGCTTAAAGACCCTAATGTTAGCATAGATGATTTATGGATTCATGACGAGTCAGATCGAAACAAAGCAAATATTCTAGTACGCTTCTTTGAAGATAATTCGTCTGATATCGATGCGCGCCCACGTCCATTTGGTATTTTTTATCAAGAAGAAAGAGGCACCTATGAAGAAGGTCTTAACCAACAGCTGGCTCAAGAAGTAGAACTTAAGGGAGCACCAGACCTCAACAAGTTGTTGGCTGGAGCGAATACTTGGGAAAAGTAATTTGATTAAATCGTCGATTTAAGAAATCATCGATAAAAAACCTATTGTTGCTGCTGCCTATCGCAGGTGATGCAATGACAACATAAATAAATATACAAATGCTTGGATTTTAATCGATTCTAGCTGTATATTTGCATAACGTTTAACAAAACGAGTAAACTTATTCAGAAAGGTGGAGGGACAGGCCCAACGAAACCTTAGCAACCCGTCGAAAGACAAGGTGCTAAATCCTACCTCGAAAGAGGGAAAATAAGGACGACGAGAAGCAAATGCTTTGCAAACCAATCTCTTCTGACTTATCGGGAGAGATTTTTTTATCCCCTGATATATCTTATTATCTGAATCAGTTTCTCTTTTCAAAAAGACTAGAAGTCATGAAAAAAGATGCTTTTTTATTTCCGTTAAAGTCTATTTTTAATCGACTAAAATCAACCTATACAGTGTTGATAGTGGTTTCTATGCGCTACCTTAATCAGGTGCCAAAAAGTAAATACTTAAACGTAGAAAACAACACTAGCCATACCATTTATCATGAATCATAAAATTTTCACATACGAACAGGAATTCCCATTACAGTTTGGAGGTTCTCTGGCTCAAGTAGAGCTGAGTTATTCGACTTTGGGGAGCCTTAACGCGAATCGAGATAATGTGATCTGGGTCTGCCATGCACTTACAGCAAACTCTGAAGTGTCTGATTGGTGGAGTGGACTCATTGGTGAAGGCAAAATTTACGATCCTGAAAAACACTTTATCATTTGTGTAAATGTGCTTGGATCTCATTACGGTTCTACCGGACCATTATCGATCAATCCGAAAACCGGCAGACCTTATTATGGGAGTTTTCCTCAAACTTCTATCCGAGACATTGCACATTCTTTAATCCTGTTGAGAAAAGATTTAGGAATTGAAAAAATCAACACGCTCATTGGAGGCTCTATTGGAGGTCAACAGGCTATAGAGTGGTCGATCATCGAGCCAGATAATATTGAAAATTTGGTCGTAATAGCATCCAATGCTAAGCATTCGCCTTGGGGGATTGCTTTCAATGAGACGCAACGATTGGCCATAGCTTCCGACAGTACTTGGGGCCAAGAAGCGTCCGATGCTGGAATTCAAGGAATGAAAACAGCAAGAGCGGTCGCTCTTTTGAGCTATAGAAATTACAAAACCTATCAGGCAACCCAAGAAGGTCGCTCAGA
>DLQO01000011.1:1698-13577 GCA_002478765.1 Flavobacteriales bacterium UBA7430 | reverse complement strand
TCCTACTGGACCTTATCTGTAGCTATGGACAACCACGATGTTTCTGAAGGAAGAGGTACTCTTGAGAAAGCATTGGGAAGCATCCGGGCAAAGACTTTGGTGGTGGGTTTGAGTTCAGATATTTTGTTTCCTGTAGAGGAATCAAAGTTAATTACAGAACACGTAAACGAAGCCACTTATGCTGAGATAGATTCTCTTTACGGACATGATGGTTTTTTGATTGAGACTCCTGCTTTGACTGAGGTAATTCGCAAATATTTATAAGACGCCCAAATCGATTGTTATGAATATAGAACTTGTAAGAAAGAATAAAGCTTTTCATTTTGAAGCCACAGATTCGACCCTCCAGAAGGTTCAAATTGACGCCAGTCCCAAAGTTGGTGGAGAAAATAAAGGTACACGACCGATGGATCTTTTACTTATGGCTTTAGGCGGTTGCAGTAGTATAGACATCGGCTTGATTTTAAAAAAGCAGAAACAAGAGCTGGAGGATTTTAAGGTACAGATTACGGCGGACCGAGAGGATGCCGTTCCCTCGTTATTCAAAAAAATTAACCTTCACTTTATTTTGTGGGGGGATCTGAAGGAAAAAAAAGTAATAAAAAGTATTGAGCTGTCTCTTGAAAAATATTGCTCAGTGGCAAAAATTTTAGAACCGACTGCCGACATAACCTATACTTTTGAAATTAGAAATCACTAGAAGATGAGTACTCAAAAATTTGAAACATTAGCCATTAAAACTCAGACGGAACGGTCCCAGTTTAATGAGCATTCAACACCGCTTCACCTAACATCAAGCTTTGTCTTTGACGACGCAGAACAGATGCGATCAATGTTTTCTGATGAAGTCGAAGGAAACATCTATTCGAGATTTTCAAATCCTACCACTACAGAATTTATAGATAAAGTAGCTTTGATGGAAGGAGCCGAGGCGGGTTGGGCAACAGCGACAGGTATGGCCGCAGTGTTTACAACACTAGCGAGTATACTTCAAAGTGGAGACCATGTGGTTTCTTGCCGATCGGTTTTTGGTTCTTCTCACATATTGTTTACCAAGGTTTTCCCCAAATGGAACATCAACCACACGTATGTGGATGCCAATCAGCAAGACGATTGGGAGGCAGCTATTCAGAAGAATACGAAGGCTCTTTTTGTCGAAACACCTTCAAATCCGGGAATTGACATCATCGATCTTGAGTATTTGGGCAAACTGGCTAAAAAGCACGGCATACTTCTCATCGTCGACAATTGTTTTGCAACGTCGTACATACAAAAGCCTATCGATTTCGGTGCACATATTGTCGTTCACTCTGCTACGAAATATATGGATGGACAGGGGCGTGTTTTAGGTGGGGTTATCCTGGGATCTAAAGAGATCATAGACGAAGTTAAAGCCTTTGCAAGACACTCCGGACCCTCGCTATCTCCTTTCAACGCATGGATTCTTTCGAAAAGCTTGGAGACCCTTGCCTTAAGAATGGACCGGCACAGTGATAATGCGACCAAACTATCCCAATTTTTGGAAGACCATCCAAATGTTGAGGCCGTACGATATCCTTTTTTACCGTCACATCCTCAGTATGAAATTGCGCGCAAACAAATGACGCAGGGTGGCGGTATTTTAAGCTTTATCATCAAGGGAGGAATTGAGGCTGGAAAACGGTTTTTGAATGCGGTTGAATTGGCTTCATTAACGGCCAATTTAGGAGATAGCAGAACGATAGTAACACACCCAGCTTCTACAACCCATGCCCGTTTAACCGAAGAAGAGCGACTAGAGGTTGGCATAAAGCAGGGGCTCATTCGTGTGTCCGTAGGGTTGGAGCATATCGATGACATCATCAAAGACATCGATACAGCACTCGAGAAATCAAAGGAAAAATAACGTCAACAACAACGAGATCTTGCTAGAAGAACTTATACATAAACGAATCCTTATTTTGGATGGCGGCATGGGAACCATGATTCAAGGCTACGGTCTTGAAGAAGAAGATTACAGGCTCGGTTGGTTTGACGAGCACTCAAGCCCTTTGAAAGGAAACAATGATTTGTTGTCTTTAACTCGGCCAGAAATTATCAAAGAAATTCATGCACAATATCTTGAGGCAGGAGCAGATATCATTGAAACAAATACGTTTAGTGGTACCCGGATCGCACAAGCCGATTATGCTCTAGAGTCTTCAGTTTACGACATCAATTATCACTCGGCTAAAATCGCGAAGGAGGTAACGACGGAATTTACAAAGACCAATCCTGATAAGCCCAGATTTGTGGCCGGTGCGATTGGACCTACAAATCGAACAGCGTCTTTATCTCCTGATGTAAACAGACCCGGATATAGAGCCGTTTCATTTAATGATTTGGTAGAAGCGTATTCCGAGCAAGTTAGTGCTTTAATAGCCGGAGGCGTCGACCTTCTTCTCATTGAAACCATCTTTGACACGCTAAATGCCAAGGCCGCATTATTTGCTGTTGAAACAGTTTTTGAGGACTTGAATGTAAAGTTACCCATCATGATTTCAGGAACGATTACCGATGCCAGTGGGCGAACGTTATCCGGGCAAACAGTAGAGGCTTTTTACATTTCTCTGTCCCACCTTCCTATTTTTAGTATCGGTTTAAATTGTGCTTTAGGGGCTGAACAATTGCTGCCCCATATTCGGAGTCTTTCATCCATCAGCAGCTCGCCAATTAGTGTATACCCTAACGCAGGTTTACCAAATGCTTTTGGTGAATACGATGAAAGCCCTGAATTGATGTGTGAATACTTAAAGCCCTTCTTGGATCAGGGCTTACTGAATCTAGTAGGCGGTTGTTGCGGTACAACTCCTGAACACATAGAGGCCATAGCAGAAATGGCAGCGAACTATAACCCAAGAAAGAAAAGCGTAACTCGAGAGGTATGAGCACAAAGCATTTAACATTAAGCGGTTTAGAACCTCTCGTAGTAAACGATGCACTCAATTTCGTGAATGTTGGTGAGCGAACCAATGTAGCGGGTTCAAAAAAGTTTCTGAGGCTTATCAAGGACGAAAAGTTTGAAGAAGCTTTAGCCGTTGCCAGAGACCAGGTAGAGGGAGGTGCACAGATTTTAGACGTCAACATGGACGATGCCCTTTTGGAGGCAAAAGAGTGTATGGTAAACTTCTTAAATCTGATTGCCTCAGAACCTGACATCTCTCGCATCCCAATTATGGTCGACAGCTCAAAGTGGGAGGTCATCGAAGCCGGGTTACAGTGCCTTCAGGGTAAAGGTGTCGTCAATTCAATCAGTCTGAAAGATGGCGAAGAAGCATTCATTGAAAAGGCTAAAAAAATTAAGTGTTACGGTGCCGCAGCGATCATCATGGCTTTTGACGAACAAGGGCAAGCGGATACCTATGAGCGTCGAATTGAAATTTGCCAGCGCGCCTATACCGTGTTGGTCGAAGTTGTAAAATTTTCGCCGTCAGATATTATTTTTGATCCAAACATATTTCCTGTAGCAACAGGAATTCCTGAACATAACAATTATGCCTTAGATTTTTTTAAGGCCACAAAATGGATCAGAGAAAACCTTCCGGGAGCTAATATTTGTGGGGGCGTAAGTAATGTTTCTTTTTCCTTTAGAGGTAATAATATTGTTCGAGAGGCGATGCACGCTTCATTTCTGTATCACGCCTCAAAAAATGGAATGCGTTTGGGAATTGTGAATCCCAATTTGATTGAAATTTATGAAGATATCGACCCAAAACTACTGCAACATGTTGAAGATGTTTTATTCAACAGAAGGGAAGATGCGACGGAACGATTGGTCGATTTGGCTGAGGCCTTTGTTGGGCAAGGAAAAGATAAAAAGAAAGATGAGGTTCTGTGGAGAAATGAGCCTTTAGCTAAGCGAATTGAGCATGCTTTAGTAAGGGGAATTACAGACTTTATTGTTGAGGATGCCGAGGAAGCTCGAGTGGCTCTAGAAAAACCATTAGACGTTATTGAAGGACCTCTCATGGACGGCATGGGTGTTGTTGGGAAACTCTTTGAAAGTGGGAAAATGTTTTTACCGCAAGTGGTAAAAAGTGCCCGTGTAATGAAAAAAGCGGTGGCGTATTTACAACCCTTCATTGAAGAAGGAAAAGATGAGCAGCATAAGAAGGTTGGTAAGATTCTTTTGGCTACGGTTAAGGGAGATGTTCATGACATTGGGAAAAACATTGTGGGTGTTGTACTTGCGTGCAACAACTATGACGTAATTGATTTGGGGGTTATGGTTCCAATGGAAAAAATTCTTGAGCGTGCAAAAGAAGAAGAAGCAGATATTATTGGATTGAGCGGCCTAATAACACCATCGCTAGATGAGATGGTGAGCATTGCACAAGAAATGGATCGACAAGAATTATCGACTCCTTTGTTGATTGGGGGAGCCACCACTTCTAGAGTACACACGGCAGTAAAAATAGCGCCCAAATATCAAAAAGGCGTCTTCCATGTTGGGGATGCTTCTCTGAGTATTCCCTTGGTGAGCAAACTATTGAACCCAAATCATTCAGAACAAATCATTCGCGATACGAAAGCGGAGTACGAGGCGTTGAAAACCCGATTTGAAGCCAACTCCAAAACAAAAAAATCTACCGATATAGCGGGAGCTAGAGCCAATAAAGTATTGTTAGACTGGGATGAAAACCCGGTCATTACTCCAAAAAACATCGGAACCAAAACCATTCATAATATTGACCTAGAACGGTTGAAAAACTACATCGATTGGACGCCATTTTTCCAGACATGGGATTTACACGGGAGGTATCCAAAAATCTTAGAAGATGAGGTTGTTGGTCCGCAAGCCCAAGAATTATACCAGGATGCTCTTACGCTGTTGGATGAAATTATTGCTAAGGATGGCTTAGAATCCAAAGCCGTTTTGGGCGTGTTTCCGGCCAACCAAGTCGGCGATGACGATATAGAAGTATACGACGATGAGCAAAGAGCATCTGTTGTTGATACGATCATTGGTTTGAGGCAACAAGGTAAAAAGAGCAAAAAGGCAGCAAATGTTTGCCTATCAGATTACATTCAACCCAAAGGATGCGGAGCAGATTACATTGGAGCTTTTGCGGTAACAGCAGGTTTGGGAATTGAGAAATGGATTGAGCGATTTGAAAAAGAGCAAGATGACTATCAGAGTATCATGGTGAAAGCTCTAGCCGACCGATTGGCTGAAGCTACGGCAGAATACCTTCATGAATACTTGCGGAAAGAATACTGGGGCTATGCAACGGAAGAACATTTAAGCAACGACGACCTGATACGAGAATCTTACAAAGGGATACGCCCGGCACCGGGTTATCCGGCATGCCCAGACCACCACCAAAAAGAAGTCATTTGGAATCTTCTAAATGTAGAGAAAGAGATCGGGATATCCTTAACAGAATCTTTGGCAATGTACCCTGCAGCATCGGTATCCGGATTTTATTTTGCGCATCCACAAGCAAAATATTTTGGACTGGGAAGAATACAAAAAGATCAAGTAGCAGATTATGCTCAAAGATCAAAAATTAATCATGCGGTTGCTGAACGGAGACTTCAGCCAAACTTAGCCTACTAAAAGAGGAAGATGAAAATAACAGAACACATCAAACAATCCGACAAACCTCTCTTATCGTTAGAGATTTTACCCCCTCGAAAGGGCCAAAAAATCGAAGATCTTTTTGAGGTTTTAGATCCCCTTATGGAATACAATCCTTCTTTCATTAACGTCACGTACCATCGAGAAGAGAATAAATACATTCCTCAACCCAACGGCTTGCTGAGAAAACAAAAAGTAAGAAAGCGCCCCGGTACAGTAGGAATTGCCGCAGGTATTACCAACCGGTATAATGTTGATACGGTACCCCATATTATTTGTGGAGGTTTTACCAAGGAGGAGACCGAAAACGCCTTGATTGATTTGGATTATTTAGGTGTAAATAACCTTTTGGTGCTTCGTGGAGATGCGATGAAATCGGAAGGTGTTTTTGTTCCGGAACCCGATGGTCATGAGTTCGCCAGTGAATTGTTAGAACAAGTCGTAAACCTTAACAAAGGAATCTACTTGGATGATGAGCTTCAAAACACAGCCAAAACCAATTTTTGTATTGGCGTAGCCGCTTATCCCGAAAAGCATTTTGAGTCGCCAAATAAAAAGACCGATTTACAATACTTAAAAGAAAAGGTGGACAAAGGTGCAGATTACATCGTGACCCAAATGTTCTTTGACAATCAGGTGTATTTTGATTTTGTAAAAAAATGCCGAGAAATGGATATCAATGTTCCAATCATCCCCGGTCTAAAACCCTTGGCTACAAAAAAACAATTGCAAAGAATACCGCAGTTTTTTCATATCAATTACCCAGAAACCCTTGTGGATGAAGTTTTAAAATGTAAAACAAACGAGGCCGTGTACGAATTGGGAATTGAGTGGGCTGTGCAGCAGTCGAAAGAGTTGATAGAATTTGGTGCGCCTTGCCTACATTATTACACGATGGGAAGAGGAAACAACATTCTTAAAGTTGTTGAACAAGTTTATTAAGCTAAATCAAGCATAATGCGTATCTTTGTGGCGTTTTTTAAGTGAAAACTGCAAAAAAACAAACGGAAAGAACCCTACACAATAAAAAAAGAAAAAATGAAAGTAGCTGTTGTTGGTGCCACTGGAATGGTGGGAAATGTCATGTTAAAGGTATTGGCGGAACGTCAATTTCCTGTCACTGAATTGATACCTGTAGCATCTGAGAGATCAGTCGGAAAGCTAATCTCATACCAAGGTAAAGATTATAAGGTGCGCAGCCTTGCGCAAGCGGTCGCCGAAAAACCTGACTTAGCCTTATTTTCAGCTGGAGGTTCCACCTCTCTAGAGTGGGCTCCAAAGTTTGCAGAAGTGGGTACTACCGTGGTGGATAATTCTTCGGCATGGAGAATGAAGCCCGACTACAAATTGATTGTGCCTGAAATTAACGCTGGAGAATTAACAGCTGAAGATAAAATTATAGCCAACCCAAACTGTTCAACCATACAGCTTGTTTTGGCGTTAGCTCCCCTTCATGAGCTATACGGCCTAGAGCGCGTGATCATCTCTACCTACCAATCGATTACCGGAACAGGTGTCAAAGCAATGAAGCAGTTAGAAAATGAAGAAGAAGGTGTTGAGGGAGAAATGGCGTATCCCTACCCTATTTACAGAAATTGCCTCCCGCACTGCGATGATTTCCTAGAATCTGGATACACCAAAGAAGAAATGAAATTGGTTAATGAGACTCGTAAAATTCTGGGTGACGACTCTATAGGAATTACAGCTACAGCTGTACGGGTACCGGTTATGGGCGGACACTCAGAAAGTGTAAACGTAACCTTCAAAAAGGACTTCGATATGGCTGAGGTTCGAAAAGCAATCAGTGAAACAGAAGGCCTTGTACTTCAAGACAATACCGATACAAACACCTACCCGATGCCCAAGTATGCAGAGGCTAAGAATGACGTATTTGTTGGAAGATTACGAAGAGATGAGTCACTTCCAAACACATTAAACATGTGGATTGTCGCTGATAATTTACGTAAAGGCGCTGCGACGAATGCCGTTCAGGTAGCTGAGAAACTTATCGAGCAATCGCTATTGTAGAACGTTTTCATAACTATGGGGCTTTTCAAAAAAGATCCTTTTGGACATTTTATTTTTTTAAAGCGCTGGTTGATTCAACTCCTAGGAGTTCTTTCGCACCGACGCTACCACAGCTTTAACAGTTTGAAGATTGAAGGTTCTGAAATCATCCGAGAGCTTGAAGATAAACACGTCCTTTTTGTTTCCAATCATCAAACCTACTTTGCAGATGTAGCAGCGATGTATCATGTATTTAATGCTTCGTTAAAGGGGCGGATTGACAGCATTAAGAATGTGGGTTATTTGTGGTCTCCCAAAACGAACCTCTATTATGTAGCAGCAGCAGAGACGATGAAGTCGGGGTTTCTCCCCAAAGTAATGTCTTACGTTGGAGCTGTTACTATAACAAGAACTTGGCGTGCGGCTGGCGAGTCGATCAATCGACAGGTAGACATGAAAGACATCAGCAACATTGGAACGGCCTTAGACGACGGTTGGGTGGTTACTTTTCCTCAAGGAACCACAAAAGCATTCAATCCCATTCGAAAAGGGACGGCTCACATCATAAAAAAATACAAACCTCTTGTAGTTCCCATTGTGATAGACGGTTTCAGAAGGTCTTTTGATAAGAAAGGATTGTTCATTAAGAAAAAGGGGATTTTACAGTCTATGGTCATCAAAGCCCCCTTGGAAATTGATTATGAAAACGATTCCATTGATAAAATTGTAGAGCAATTGGAGTTTGCCATCGAGCAGCACCCTTCTTTCCTTAAAGTACCTAATGAAGATTACCTTAAATTGAAAACAGAGCGCAATAAAAAGCGGGAATTTTGGAATTGATTTTATTCCGGAATTGATACCGTGTTTTTGAGTGTAGGCCTCCTTCTTTGCTCAAAAAGTTTCAAGTTGATGATGAATCAATGTTACTTTCCTTACATTTGAGTTATGCCCGTTGTTAAAGAACATATCGCTCAGTTTTTAAAGACCCTTCCTTTGGGTCCGGGTGTTTATCAATTCTTCGACAAACAAGATGCCATACTTTATGTAGGGAAAGCAAAGAATCTCAAACGACGTGTTTCTTCTTATTTCCACAAAGACCATACGGATTACGCCAAAACTCGTGTTTTGGTTAAAAAGATAGAACGTATCGAATACATTTTGGTTGAAAGCGAAGTGGATGCCTTATTGCTGGAAAACAACCTCATCAAAAAGCTTCAACCTCGGTACAATGTATTGCTCAAGGACGACAAAACATACCCCTGGATATGCATCAAAAAAGAACGGTTTCCACGTGTCTTTTCCACGAGAAAAGTCATCAAAGACGGTTCGGAGTATTTTGGTCCATACGTTTCTTCAAAGGCCATTCGGGTGCTTTTGGAATTGATCAACCAATTGTATCAGCTGCGTTCGTGTACCTTTAATCTCAGTGAGCAAAATATTGAAAATCAAAAGTTCAAGGTATGCTTAGATTACCACATTAAAAAGTGCTTAGGACCCTGCGAAGCCTACCAGACTGAAGAAGATTATCAACAAACGATTTCTGAAATCCGTAGCATCTTAAAAGGAAACACACGCAGCATCATACAACCTTTGAAGCAAAAGATGCAAGAACACGCTGCGGCTTTGGAATTTGAGGATGCTCAAGAAATCAAAGAGAAGTTGGACGCTTTGGAACACTATCAATCCAAATCTACCGTGGTAAGCCCTACCATAGATCATGTGGACGTCATCACCATATTTTCTGACACCGATTCGGCTTATATCAACTACTTTAAAGTTGTCAAAGGAGCCATCATACAATCGCACAATCTAGAGATCAAGAAAAAGCTCGATGAAACAGACGAAGATTTATTGACGATGTCCATGATGAATATCCGAGCAAAATTTCAATCCACAGCCAAAGAGATTTTGCTCAATAAAACCCTCACCAGCCCCTGGAAAGAAGAAGTGAAGTTGCACATTCCTCAGCGAGGTGATAAAAAAGCACTAATTGACTTGTCACTTCGAAATGCCAAGTACATGCGGCAGGAAAAGCTAAAAACACTTAGTATTATTGACCCTGAGCGTCATAGCAAGCGAATTTTAGAACAAGTAAAGAAAGACTTAAGGCTGTCGGAATTACCCGTTCAAATCGAATGTTTTGACAACTCCAACATTCAAGGAACGAACCCAGCATCGGCCTGTGTGGTTTTCAAAAATGCAAAACCCAGCAAAAAGGATTACAGGCACTTCAACATCAAAACCGTAGATGGCCCCGATGACTACGCCTCCATGGAGGAGGCGGTGTATCGCAGGTACAAAAGGTTGAAAGAACAGAACGAACCCTTTCCTCAACTCATCATTATTGATGGCGGAAAGGGGCAGCTTAGCTCATCCATGAAGGCGCTGGATAAATTAGAACTTCGAGGGCAGATTGCGATTGTTGGTATCGCAAAACGGCTCGAAGAAATTTACTTTCCAGGAGACTCGGTTCCTCTGTACATTGACAAGCGTTCGGAATCTTTAAAATTGATACAACACCTTCGTAATGAAGCGCACCGCTTCAGTTTGGCGCATCACCGGAACAAGCGAAGTAAATCGAGCTTGCATTCGGCCTTGGATGATATTCCGGGAATAGGGCCTAAGTCCAAAGCCGAACTGTTGAAGCAATTCAAATCCTTCAAACGGATTAAAGAAGCCAATGTAAAAGAGCTCACGGAGATTTTGGGTACGAGCAAGGCACAAAAGTTGAACAGTTATTTTAAAGATGGAGAAAACGAGAATTGACAAATGGCTTTGGACGGTGCGAATCTTTAAATCCAGAAGTAGGGCTACGCAGGCTTGTAAATCGGGAAAGGTAAAAGTGAACGGAGGCAAGTGCAAACCTGCGCGTTCTGTTATTGTAGGAGAATTGGTTTCCGTGGATAAAAACGGATTAAAACTGCAATTTAAAATCTTAGAAATTCTCAAAAGTAGAGTGGCTTATTCCATTGCCAAAGATTGTTACGAAGACTTAACGCCTAATGAGGAGCGAGAAAAATTTAGAGCCTTCCACCACAGAAGACTTTCGGGTGAAGACCGCGATCGCGGACTCGGACGACCCACCAAACGCGATCGAAGAGAAATTGAGAACTTCAAAGAGATTGATGCCTGGTTGGATGAAGACCTTCCTTATGACTTTGGGGATGAGGATTGAATGATTCCAATTTATCTGCCCGTCCTATCGATTAGGTTCAAACACCCGAATGTTAAATATTTGGTGATACTCGTGTTTCTCAACGAGTGTGCACTCACTTTCTAGTTGTTGGATGATTTGGTTGTTTGGAACTCCAAAATCCGCACCTGCATCCAAGTAAATAACCTTATCAGATTCTTTAATGAGTTCGCTGTGAAGACCGTTTTTATTGTAGATGGGGTAAATGTTTTCTTTTTTCAACAGCGAATGCATTTTTTTCTTCTGCTTGTCGGGGTCTACATCCCTAAATAAACTGCTTTCGTAATAGTAAAGGAAATTATGATCAAACCAGGGCGGACAAAAATAAACAACAGTCTCCTCGGTCATCATACTTTTGATTTTTTCAACCGTGTCTTTGGTATTTCTGTTGTTGGAGACATTCGGTTTGCTGCTGTACATGTACATGATACATAGCAGCAGGGGTAGGATATATTTATACGGGCGTTTTTGAAACAAAGCATCGGAGGCAAGGGCCAGTAAGATGCAGAACCCAACAGACAAAAACATCAAATACCTATCGAGGAACATCGGAACCTTAAACGAAACGAAGAACATAAAAAAGAAAGAAAACACCACCCAGACCAAAAGCGTTTTTTTGGCCCATTTGATTTTCTTTTTCCTGAAGAAAAACAGCACAGCCGACAGGAAAAACACAAGAATAGTAACATCGGCGTTCAGGGCCGTATTACTGAAGCTGATGATCATGTTGTACAGGCTTCTTTTGTTGGGAGGAGCCAACCAGGTTCCGCTTGAAGAGGAGTCGATAAATCGCATCAGGACCACTTCAATATTAGGCAGATAAAACAGCGCAATTATGCCTATTCCCAGAAGGACATGCTTCCAGTACTTTTCTCTTGAGACCTTATCTGTAAGAACCAGAACCACTTGAATGATGAGGATAAAAAACCCAAAATAGTGGGTGTAAATCAAGGCTACATTTGAAAGGAGCACAAACAAGAACGCGCTCTTTTTTGAACGACCAGCCTCTCTGAAAAGTTCCAAAAAGTAAAACATAGAAATTGAACTGAGCATTCCGACCAATGCATAGGCACGTGCTTC
>DLQO01000011.1:0-1650 GCA_002478765.1 Flavobacteriales bacterium UBA7430 | reverse complement strand
CTAGCACTAAACTGCTTGAGTCCTATCCTATAGATAAAAAAGACCGTAAGGGTACTGAACAGCAGCGATGGAAATCGAACGCTGAGTGGCGAAATTCCGAAAAGGTCTATCCAGAAATGCAAGAGCATTTCATAAAGCGGCGGATTGTTTCCTGTGGACAGTAGCTTGCAGATAGACGAGAGATCCATCTGTGCATGATAGATGCTAAAAGGCTCATCTCCTGCGATGTGTTGGCTTGTTAGATAAAACCCCTTAACCAACAAGTTGGCAACTACGAGAAGGATAGGCGTGAGGATTCGGGTATCTTTTAAATGGATGTTCTTCATACTATTTATCAGGATTCTATTTCAAATAGAAAATTAAATGCAAACTCATTTGAGAAATTCATTTCAATCCGGAGTTTCATAGGGCCAATCCTTTATTGGTTCGAAGGATTCGTACCCTTGCTTTACAGAAGGGTGGGTTAATACCGATTCAACCGATACTTCGGGCAATTCATTTTCTGCCAATCCATTCTTCACAAAGATGAAATTAAAGCCCAACTCGTTGGCACCCACCAACCGGTACCCTTTTTTCTTTGCAAGTTTATTCATGGCAACAGGAGATGCTCCGTGATAAACAGGATGCTTGCCAGGGAATGAGTAATCTGCATCATAGGGTACAACAAGGTCGCTTAAACCGAATTCGTTGTGCGTTTCAATAACGACTACTTTAGGGTCGATTACATCTAGAGCATCCCAAATCCAATAGTCGTTGCCATCAATATCAATTGACAATAATCCAACTTCTCCGCCAAAGCCATTTTCTCGAATCAAATCGTTCACGTTCTCTCGAGTAACTTTAGCACATACAAAGGTGGGCTGGTAAAACCAAGGGTGGGGATATTTACTAAAGAACTTAAGCCCTCGTTTTATACTTTTAGAATTCGCATCAATGAATAATCCCCTCCACCCAAAATTAAAATACAAATTGGCAGAGTTACTGTTGACACCGTCATCGGAGCCAATTTCGACGAACACTTTGTTATCCATTCCAAGAATTGAGAAGATAAACAACAACTTTCCGTCTTCTTCGAATTGGGAAAAAACCCGATATCCCGTCTCACGGATCTCAGGAAGCGCCTTTTTCTTTAGGAGTTCTTTGTAGTAGAGGTACATTTTTCGTTGACTTATTTGTACCGACGGACTGAAGCGATTTCTCATCTTTATGATTAGAAACGCTTCCTTCAAAGCATTTTTTATCCAGGTTTTCATTAGTAAGAAATGATTATAAAATTAAAAATAGAGTCATATAAATAGTCGCACCTCATTAAAATTTAACGAGCGCTTGTTCTGTTAAAAGTAGTTTAAATAATAAAAAGACAAGGAAACAGCCTACAATTATTCTTTCTGGATTTCGAGAACGTTCAACCAAGACCTTACGTAAGAGTGATTCCACTCATATAAAATAAAATATGAGTGAAACCACCCATTTTATATATAAAAACACTTATGTAGTATTGTGGTTATAATTTTACTGATTTAGCCAAATTAAAAGTTCTAAGACATGAAAAGATTCATAGTACTTGCACTAATGTCCTGTGGTGCGCTTCAGATTTCCTACGCCCAAAATTGGGAGTCAGGATCCGGAAAGGTTCTCCTTACTCCAAAG
>DLQO01000049.1 GCA_002478765.1 Flavobacteriales bacterium UBA7430 | reverse complement strand
AGTGCAGGAGCATACAGCGATGGGAATGCTTTTGCCATTCGGCTTGGACTTGACGAATACTTTGTGGGTACAGAAGAAAAAACACCCCTAGACTTTTCAATCTTCCCAAATCCTTCAAACGGATTATTTACAATCAACTACCCGGCAAATGAAACGTACAAAGTTGAAATAATCAATATTCTAGGTGAAGTTTTATCTGTTAGGAATGTAAAAGAAACCCTCAACGAGACCATTGACATGAGAAACTATAACCCTGGATTGTACTTTGTGAAAACATCCAATGGAAAGGCTGAAAGCACAAAGAAAGTCATCATAAAATAATTCTCATCTCACAAAAAAAAGAGCTCCAATTGGAGCTCTTTTTTTTTATCGTAATCATTCGATCACCTATTCTTTGCTTTAATCGTCTTAAACAATTCAGAAGAAAACACAAAATCCTGTAAATCTTGATGATCCGCATTTAAAATTGCTGCTTTAGTTCCTTGCCAAGACATTTGCCCATCTTTTATAAAAAGTATCCGATCCCCAATTTCCATCACAGAGTTCATATCGTGGGTGTTGATCACGGTAGTCATACCATACTCATAGGTTAGTTCCTGTAAGAGATTATCAATAAGAATAGCTGTATAAGGATCGAGACCCGAATTGGGTTCATCACAAAATAAATATTTGGGGTTTAAAACAATGGCTCTCGCTATAGCAACACGCTTTTTCATTCCTCCACTAATCTCGGATGGAAACAAGTGATTTACATTTTCAAGATTTACTCGCTTTAAACAGAAATTTACACGATCCAACATATCTGACTTATTCATGTCAGAAAACAATTGAAGCGGAAACAATACATTTTGCTCAATATTCATTGAATCAAAAAGTGCACCACCCTGAAATACCATACCTACTTGGTTGCGCAATCTTTTTAACTTTTTTGACGACAGGTCAACAATATCATTGCCATCAAATAAAATAGACCCATTTTCCGGTTTGTGCAGACCCAAAAGGCATTTTAAGAGAACCGTCTTTCCTGAACCGCTCTGACCAATAATCAAATTTGTTTGCCCTTCTTCAAAGATAAATGAGAGATCTTTAAGAATTTCTTTACCATTAAAAGACTTGGATATATTTAAAAGCTCAATCATGATCTTAGTAATAATTGAGTTAGCAAATAGTTGCAAACGATGATCACAACAGAACTATAAACAACTGCCTTGGTACTCGACTTACCGACCTCTAGCGCACCACCATCAGTATAATAACCATGATAAGATGAAATTGTTGCGATGACAAATGCAAATAAGGTTGTCTTAATAAGAGCATACAAAGTTTTAAAGGGAATAAAATCATATTGTATGCCGGCAATAAATTCTGCAGCTGTAGATTCACCAGAAAATATAACGGCTAACAAGCCTCCTAATACCCCAACAAACATACTCATACAAATAAGCAGGGGATTAAAAAACATCAAAGCGAAAATCTTGGGTCGCACCAAATAAGTTACCGGGTTCACCCCCATGACTTCCAAAGCATCGATCTGTTCTGTAACTCTCATAGTACCTATACTAGAAGCTATATTAGAGCCTATTTTACCCGCCAACAACAAACTGATGATTGTCGGAGAAAACTCTAATATGATAGCATCTCTTGTTGCGTAGCCTATCAAATAACGAGGCATCCAACCTCCCTCCATGTTAGCAGCTGTCTGGAGAGACACTACGGCGCCTACAAAGAGTGAAACAAAAATCACAAACAAGACCGACTTTAATCCCAATTCTGAAATTTCTTTAAGTATAAGGCGATACATAACGGATCGTCTTTCTGGTTTACTAAAAACCGCGCTGATGAACAGGACATACCTTCCTAAAGAAGTAATTAGACTCATGACAGATTTTTTTCTAAAATAAGCGTAAATTTATCGAATCTTTAAGCATTCGTTCAATTTTATACATTTTGAAATGAAAATATTCAAACCAAAACAATATTACACCTACATAATTATAATTTTCACCTCTATTTTTCTGAACTCCTGCTCCGTATTTAAATCATGTGATTGTCCAGGACTTGGATTTAATGACACGTCTCTCGAAAAAAGTGAAAATCCCTCCTAAAATTATTAAAGGATAAAGCAATTCATCAATGATACTAAAGAATCAAAGAAGAAAACCATATCCATCCGTAAGAATTTATAAATCATCACGATTTTCCAATCAAGTGATAATAAATGATGCAAAGTATTCGTTTTGCTTTGTGATTGATAAGTAAACAAGAAAAAATGGGAAAAATCAGCCGTAATGAAGTGAAAAAAATGTGGTATGTATTCACGATGCTTCTCCTCTTAACAGTCCTAGAACTGGGAGTAAGTATCACTCAACCATTCAATGAAAACACCATGAAGTGGGGTCTAATTGTTTTAATTACTGCAAAAGTATTGTACACCCTATCCTATTTCATTTATCTGAAACAAAAAAAGAAAAAATTCATCACCGTAATGTTATTTCCTTCATTACTTATCCTTCCTTTCATAACGTTTGTGATTTTAATGGAAAAAGGTGTCATAAACATATGAACACAATCTCGAACGAATCATACCACATAACATGAGAATTAAAGCGCTATACCTATCAAAGAAATTGCAAGAGGAAGGTTTCAAACATACACCCATCTGCTTATTTGTAACTTTATAAAAATTAAATAGCTGTTTATGAAAGTTTTACATTTTTTAATTTTTATCGTCACCCTCTCAAATCTTCAAGCACAACAAATTTGGAGTTTAAATGACTGTGTCGATTATGCATTAAAAAACAACCTTTCTTTAAAACAAAATGAACTAAATATTCAGCAAAAAAAAGTTCGGAAGATGCATTCCAAAATGCAAATGCTTCCTACAATCAATTCAAACAGTTCTTTTAACAAAAATGAAGGTCGCTACATCAATCCACTCACGAATGATTTTGTAGAGGAAATCAGCAATTCGTTAAACCTTTCATTAACAACCAACATCACCCTTTTTAGTGGTTTCAAAAACATCAATCAGTTAAAGAAAGATGCCAACGAACATTTAAAAAGTATTTATGATCTTGAGACAGCAAAAAATAATTTAATTACAACCATAGCACTCAGTTACCTTCAAATACTCTTCAATGACGAATTGCATCAAACCGCTTTAAAGCAATTTGAATTAACAAAAAACCAAGAAAATAGGATTCAAACCCTAGTACTTGCAGGATCCATAGCTAAAGGTGAACTCCTAAACATTCAATCTCAAAGAGCGCTAGAAGAACAGCGGTTAACGCAAGCTGAAAACCAATTAAGTCTATCCAAGCTTCAGTTAGCCCAATTACTAGAGATAAAAAATCACCAAAACTTAGAAGTATTAAAACTTGAT
>DLQO01000010.1 GCA_002478765.1 Flavobacteriales bacterium UBA7430 | reverse complement strand
TCCTGTTGGTTTTATCGGAGCTGAGATTGGACGAATTACATCCTGATCTTCTGACAGCGAAGGGATAGATTCTAAGTTTTCAGCTAGAGTCTTACCAGTAACGGTCATACAATCTCCGTTTAGCATGCCTTCATTAAGCATGTATTTCATTACAGCAGGTATACCTCCAATGGTATGAACATCTTCCATCAGGTACTTTCCACTCGGTTTTAAGTCGGCTAAGAATGGTGTGTTGTCCGATATTCTTTGAAAATCACTTAATGTAAAATCTACATCAGCGGCATAGGCGATGGCTAAAAAGTGAAGAACTGCATTTGTCGAACCACCAAGAACAGTCACTAAGCGAATGGCATTCTCAAGAGCTGCTTTAGTAACAATATCTTTCGGTTTTAGATCTTTTTCAATGAGAAGTGACAGGGCTTCACCCGCACGAACACTTTCGTCTTGTTTGTCAGCGCTTAATGCAGGGTTAGATGAGTTGAAGGGTAACGACATACCTAGTGCTTCAATGGCAGCTGCCATTGTATTTGCTGTATACATTCCTCCACAAGCTCCTGCGCCTGGGCAAGCTTTTTCAATAATGTTTTCGTAAGTGTTTTCATCTATAATTCCAGCTGTCTTTTCGCCCCATGCTTCAAAGGCAGAAACAACGTCTAATTTTTTCCCTTCATGACATCCAGAAGCTATAGTACCTCCATAAACAAGTACACTAGGTCTGTTTAATCGCAACATAGCGATGAGTGCTCCCGGCATGTTTTTGTCACAACCCACCACTGTAACCAAACCGTCATAAGACATGGCGCTAACGACTGTTTCCATCGAGTCTGCGATCAGGTCCCTTGATGGTAAAGAAAACCTCATTCCCGGTGTTCCCATAGAAATACCATCACTTACACCAATGGTGTTGAAAATTAAACCAACAAGATTGGCATTTTTAGTTCCTTCTTTAACCTTTTTTGCCAAGTCATTCAGATGCATGTTACAAGGGTTACCCTCATAACCTGTACTTGCTATTCCGATAAATGGCTTCTCAAAATCTTCTTTAGTCAATCCGATGGCGTGAAGCATCGCTTTGGCAGCAGGCTGAGAGTCATCTTGCGTTATTCGACAGCTGTATTTATTTAATTTCATACCTCTAAGGTGATGTTTTGTTAATAGTTTTCAGTAAACAATTGTTACTTCGACAAAAGTAAGCCTTTTCAGACGATTAGATGACGGTAGATTGGCCAAGATTTACATTTTTGAATTTCTCCAAAGCTTCGTTAGGACTTACAATGTAATGCGCAATAAAATCACCTACGTTGTCGGTAGTTAGTGGATTTGTTTCATTTAAATCGGGAGTTGTCAGATTAAATTCAAGAGCTTTTTCGACAGCTTCATTGATCAATTTTGATTCCTCTAAAAGATTAAAATGTTCAAGCAACATAGCCGCAGACAATACTGCAGCAATTGGATTTGCAATTCCTTTACCCGTAGCTTGTGGGAAAGATCCGTGAATCGGTTCAAACATAGCGTATTTAGTACCTGCAGAGGCAGAAGCTAAAAGTCCAATTGACCCTCCGATGACACTTGCTTCATCAGAAATAATATCACCAAAGATGTTGTTGGTTAAAATGACATCAAACTGACTTGGATTTAGAATCATTTGCATTGCTGCATTGTCTACAAACAAGAAATGCAACTCAACATCCGGGTAGGTAGACGCTGCCAATTCCGTAACTACTTTTCTCCA
Source organism: Flavobacteriales bacterium UBA7430 (assembly GCA_002478765.1). Taxonomy (GTDB): domain Bacteria; phylum Bacteroidota; class Bacteroidia; order Flavobacteriales; family UBA7430; genus UBA7430. Next base: position 9,567 of record DLQO01000010.1, on the reverse strand, counting down.
TAGTCGTGAAGATTCTAATACGTTAGCCTTATCCACCAAGGTTACCTTGTTTCTTCTTTTACGTGCTGCTTGGAATGCCAAGTGACTAATACGTTCAATTTCTGGTCTAGAATATTCACAAAGATCAGAAGCTACATTGCCATCTTCACTAATTTTCTTCTCACCAAAGTAGATTCCGCCCGTTAATTCTCTGTAAATTGTAATGTCAGTACCTTCAATAATCTCTCTTTTTAGAGGTGATTGATCCAATAGTGTCGTGTAAGCTTTTAGTGGACGAATGTTGGCGTACAGGCCAAGTTCTTTTCTTAACTTCAGAAGTCCCTGCTCGGGACGAACTGGAGCACTTGGGTCATTATCATACTTGGGTGCGCCAATAGAACCAAAGAGAACAGCATCTGTATTTTTACACAGATCTAAAGTTTCTTTTGGAAGTGGGTCACCCGTTTCGTCAATTGCTATTGCGCCAACAAGACCCTCTTGAAAATTGAAATTGTGATCAAAACGATTTTCAATAGCATTTAATGTTTTTATGGCTTGGTCGGTTACTTCAGGACCAATTCCATCTCCTGATAATACGGCAATATCTAGTTTCATTTCTTGTAATTTACGTACTGTATTTGAGGTTTACTCAAAAAAGGTTTTTAGTTTTTTATTCTACTCTGGCTTTTTCAAATGCTTGAATGTCTTCTTTCATGCTCACCAAGAAGTCAATATCGTCATAACCGTTTATGAGGCATGTTTTCTTGTAGCTATTTATTTCAAAGCTTTCGAAATTTTGGTTTGAAAGTATCGTGATCTCTTGATTTTCTAGATCAACTTCAATTTCTGTATCCGAATCATTCTGAATAGCCTCAAAAATATTTTTCAAAAAAGAAGGGGACACTTGTACGGGTAATACACCATTGTTAAGTGCATTACCTTTAAAAATGTCAGCAAAAAAACTGGATACAACGACTTTGATTCCATAACCATGAACAGCCCATGCAGCGTGTTCTCTACTAGATCCACATCCAAAGTTGTCTCCAGCCACTAATATACTTCCCGAAAATCTTTTGTCGTTTAATGGGAAATCGTTGTTGATTTTTCCATTTTTATCGAAACGCCAGTCTCTGAAAAGATTTTCACCAAAACCTTTTTTATCAGTAGCCTTAAGGAAACGCGCAGGTATAATCTGATCGGTGTCGATATTTTCGATTGCCAAAGGAATGGCAGAAGATGTTATTTTTGTAAACTTATCCATATCAAACGAATTGTTTAGTGATGTCAATAATTTTTCCGTTTATTGCCGTAGCAGCTGCTACAAGTGGGCTAGCAAGAATGGTTCTAGCTCCTTGGCCTTGCCTTCCTTCAAAGTTTCTGTTCGAAGTAGATACACAATATTCTCCTTCTGGTATCTTATCGTCATTCATAGCTAAACATGCAGAGCAGCCAGGTTGTCTAAGTTGAAAACCAGCTTGTTCAAAAATTTCTTTCAAACCTTCTTCTTCAATTTGTTTTGCAACTTGTTGAGATCCTGGAACAAACCATGCGGTTACGTGATCAGCTTTAACCTTTCCTTCAATAAATTTTGCAGCAGCTCTAAAGTCTTCTATACGTCCGTTTGTACAACTACCTATAAAAACATAGTTTACTTGTTGGTCAATTAAAGACTGTCCTTTCTCAAAGTTCATGTAGGCTAAAGACTTTTCAAACGATGCGTTGTCCTCTGAAGGAATGCTTTCGTTTATCTTAATTCCCATACCTGGATTTGTACCGAAGGTAATCATAGGCTCGATGTCCTGAGCATCTAAGTGGTATTCTTGATCAAAAGAGGCACCTGGATCTGTTGGTAACGTTTTCCAATAAGCTACTTTTTTATCAAAGTCGTTTCCTTTAGGAGCAAACTCACGACCTTTAATGTAATTGAAGGTTGTTTCATCTGGAGCTATCATTCCACCACGAGCACCCATTTCAATACTCATATTACAAACAGTCATACGACCCTCCATAGACATCTCTTGGAATACTGTTCCCGCATATTCACAGAAATACCCTGTACCTGAATTGGTTCCTAATTTGGCGATGATGTATAAGATGACATCCTTTGGAAGTACTCCCGGCTTAAGATCGCCATCAACTGTAATTCTTAGACTTTTTGGTTTTTGTAAGAGTAGACTTTGACTCGCAAAAACTTGAGCTACCTGACTGGTTCCAATTCCAAAAGCAATCGTACCAAAGGCTCCGTGGGTTGACGTATGACTGTCTCCACAAACCATAGTCATTCCGGGTTGAGTAATACCGAGCTCAGGAGACATTACATGAGCGATACCGTTGTACTTGTGTCCAAGGTCGTAAAGTGTAATGTTATTTTTTGAGCAATTTTTACTCAACTGGTTCAACTGGTTTCTCGACATCTCATCCTTAACCGGCAAGTGTTGGTCAATGGTAGGCGTGTTATGATCAGCTGTTGCAACTATTTGCTTGGGTCTAAAAACAGGTATGCCACGCTGTTCAAGTTCATTAAACGCTTGTGGGCTTGTTACTTCATGAATTAAGTGTTTGTCAATGTAAAGGATTTGTTGTTTATCCTTCATTTCTTTGACAACATGAGCATCCCATACTTTATCAAATAAGGTTTTTTTCACAACTTTTTTTTTAAGGTTGTTTGTGCTTAATTATAGAAGCACAATTTACGCTAAATGAACTGATTTTTTAATGATTTCGTGAATGTCTTCATCGACAATCTCTTTCTTCTCATCTGCATAATCAAGAAAGGTTTTGTAGGCATGATCCAACTCGATTTTACTCAAGTTGTAGCCAATCTTGTTTGCTCTGTATGCAAGAGCTGCTCGTCCGCTCCTTGCAGTAAGTATGATGGCTGACTCGGATGCTCCAACTTCGTCCGGATCAATAATCTCGTAGGTCTTACGATTTTTAATAACACCATCTTGATGGATTCCAGAACTATGTGCAAATGCATTTACACCTACAATAGCTTTGTTCGGCTGAACATAAATACCCATACTTTCAGATACCATTCTACTCGTATCAAATAAAAGCTTTGGGTTGATGTTTGTGTGAAGGTCTAATGAAGCATGTTGCCTCATGATCATGACGACTTCTTCCAATGCTGTATTTCCTGCTCGTTCACCAATTCCATTGATGGTGCATTCAATCTGTCTCGCACCGTTAAGAACACCTGATATGGAATTTGCTGTTGCAAGCCCCAAATCATTGTGGCAATGACAAGAAATAATCACGTTTTCTATGCCCTTAACATTTTCCATTAAATACTTGATCTTTGCACCGTATTCCTCAGGAAGACAGTAACCTGTTGTATCGGGCATGTTTAGAACTGTTGCACCGGCTTTGATGACAGCCTCACAAACTCGTGCTAAATATTCGTTGTCCGTTCGACCAGCATCTTCTGCATAGAATTCAACATCTTCTACAAACGATTTCGCATACTTTACAGCAGAAACCCCTCGTTCAATGATTTTTTCTTGGGTCGAATTGAATTTATGTTTGATGTGAAGATCAGAGGTACCAATTCCCGTGTGTATTCGTGGGCGTTTTGCATACTTCAATGCCTCTGCAGCGATTTTTATGTCTTTCTCAACAGATCTTGAGAGGGCACATACCGATGCATTTTTTACTATTTTAGAGATTTCTTCTACCGAGGTGAAGTCACCGGGGCTGGAAATAGGGAAACCTGCTTCCATAATATCAACACCAAGTTGGTCAAGTCGCTCTGCTATGACTAACTTTTGCTGTGTATTAAGCTTACAACCTGGAACTTGTTCTCCATCTCTTAGGGTTGTGTCGAAAATTTGTACATTTTTACCGCTCATTTTGGGGCTTAAATAAATTACCAATTTTAGATATTTCTCAGAAAAATAGGGCTCTGAAAAAATATCTTCCTCTTTCGTTTTTTAAATCTAATACGAATTTATAATTTGGTCTTTTAATAGGGAATCAGGTTTTTAATTAATTACAATGTTTAACTCCTTGGTTGTGAGTGTTTGTAGTTGATAATTAAGTATTTAAAGTCTAAATAATTACGATGATCAATAACCAAAAAGATCCTTTATTTATTTTAATAAAGTCACTCTCAAAATCTGAAAAACGACAATTTAAGGTTTATGTTGGTCGGGTAGGGGTAAATACGGACTCTAAGTTTATCGCGTTGTTTGATCATATAAACAAGTGCGAAGGACTTGACGAGGATCTTATCATCAGGAAGGGAATCGTTACAAAAGCTCAATTTTCCAATTTAAAAGCACATTTATACAAGCAGATATTAATCAGTTTACGACTGAATCCTTTACATCAAAACATTCGAACACAAATAAGAGAGCAATTGGATTTTGCTACCATTTTATATCACAAAGGACTTTACAAACAAAGCCTTAAAGTGTTGGAAAAGGCAAAGTCCTTGGCTGTTGAATATAACGAGAACAACAGTGCTGTAGAAATTGTTGAGTTCGAGAAGATTATCGAATCACAATACATAACAAGAAGCATAAGTTCAAGGTCTGATGAGTTGACCCGTGAAGCAACAGAATTAACCAACAAAAACTCACTCACTAGCAAGCTGTCAAACTTATCACTTAAATTGTACGGTAAGATGCTTAAAACAGGTTATGTGAAAAATGAAAATGAGCACAACCAAGTGACATCTTTTTTCGAGCAAGAGTTACCAACGTACGAATGGGAGGTCATGGGCTTTCGTGAAAAACTTTGGTTGTATAAAACGTTCCTTTGGTATGCTTTTACGGTTCAAGATTTTTTATCTTGTTACAAGTATTCAAAAAAATGGGTGGAGTTATTTCACGACAATAGATCGATGATTGCATTCAATCCGGTTTTTTATATTCGAGGAAATCATTATCTGATGGAATCTTTATACCTGATTAGAAATACAAACAAATTAGAGCAATCATTGCTTGATTTTGAAAAATCCATAAGCTCAGATAAATTCCCGAATAATGACAATATTGAGGTGTTGAGGTTTTTATACTTGCACAACAACAAACTCAATTTACATTTTTTAAAAGGTAACTTTCAAGAAGGTATTTCCTCTGTCGATGAAATTATTAAGGGCATCCGTAAGTATAAAGATCGATTGGATAACCATCATATTATGGTGCTCTATTACAAGATTTCATGTCTCTATTTTGGCTCCGCCGATTATAAAAATTGCATAGCATACCTCAGCCAGATTATAGACAACAAAGATCTTAAGGTTCGTGAGGATTTAATGTGCTTTTCACGTGTTTTAAGTCTGATTGCTCACTATGAATCAGGTGTTGATTTACATCTTGACAAACAAATTAAAGAGACCTATAAGTTCTTAATCAAAATGGATGACTTGTATGAGGTACAGAAGGAACTAATTAAGTTTGTAAGAAAGTTGGGGTATATTTTCCCAAATCAAGTTAAAGAGGAGTTGAAAAAGCTTTATAAGACTCTAAAGCTTTATGAGGACCATCCTTATGAAAAAAGAGCCTTTTTGTATTTGGATATTCTTTCATGGTTGGAGAGTCACATTGAGGAAAGGCCAATTTCCGAAATTATCAAGGAAAAAAGCTGACGGTTTTTTGTTTCAGATTTGTCTACACTCCTTGTTATGATTGTTGTCATAAGACATCGTAAAGAATCATCTTACTTTGAGTTCTATAGTTTTTTTCTGGTTGAGAAATCCCTGAAACAGATCCCCAGACTTTATTTCACCCACTCCCGAAGGTGTTCCAGTAAAAATTAAGTCCCCTTTTTTTAAGGTTAAAAATTTTGAAACATACTCAATAATGGTATCCACATCAAAGAGCATTTGAGAGGGGTTTCCTTGCTGTACTTTTTCTCCATTTTTCAATAAATAAAAATCGAGATTTGTAAGGTCCTTTTTGTGGTACCATTGACCTATAGGAGCAGAACTGTCAAATCCTTTTGCGATTTCCCAAGGCATTCCTTTTTTAATGCATTCATCGAGTAAGTCTCTAGCCGTAAAGTCAAGACCTAGGCTAATTTCATCGTAATAGTTGGGTGCAAATTTTTTGGATATACACTTTCCTACCTTTTTGATTTTTACAGCCAACTCGATTTCATAATGAATGTTGCTGCTGTAAGGTGGTAAATAAAAAGTGTTGGTTCTCAGAAGTGCCGTATCAGGCTTTACAAAAAATAGGGGTACTTCAGGAAGTGGACTTTTAAATCCTTTATCCTGTCCACCGTAGTTTCTGCCAATACAAATGATTTTCATTGGTTGTTGAAATTTCTGAGTTTGATGGCTGTCAACACTTTCTTGGTGTATACGGGAAAGTCTGCATTTTGCATCCAGGAATAATAACCGGGTTCTCGATCTAACACTTCAGATACTGCTTTGCCCTTGTGTTTTCCAAAATTAAAGATTTCTTGCCCCTTTGCGTTAAATTTTATCATCCCCGCAAGGTCAGCATTTGGTTGTGCAGGTTTTGTAAATTCTGCCATGGACTCAGAGTCTCCATCCAACTCATTGTATCGTTCTACTTGTGCTTTTAAAATTTCGTAGGTTGCTCTGGTGTCGGCTTCGGCGCCATGAGCTCCGAGAAGCTCTTTATTGCAGTAAAAACGATAGGCAGCCGTCAGAGTTCTTGGTTCCATTTTGAAAAATACAGATTGTACATCTATTGATCGTCTGTTTTTCATTTCAAAATCCACATCTGATCTTAAAAACTCTTCAGCCAACAAGGGTAGGTCAAATCGATTTGAGTTGTACCCCGAAAGATCTGCGTCTTTGATGAAATTGTGAACTTCATTTGCAATTTGTGGGAAAAGCGGCGAATCTTTAACCATTTCATCAGTAATTCCATGAACATCAGATGATTCTTTTGGAATTGGCATGCCTGGATTTACTCTCCAGGTTTTACATTCTTCTGTGCCATCCATTTGTACTTTTAGGATGCATATTTCTACGATTTTGTCTTTTCCAATTTGAATACCCGTTGTTTCAAGATCAAAAAAGGCTAGGGGTCTGCTTAGTTGTAAATTCATAACTTTTGATAAAAAGCAAAGCATCAACAGAAGTTGATGCTTTCTAATATTTATATGCTTGTTTTAGGATCAAATCCTTCTAGATAATCTGAAAATCTTTTTAAGAACATTCCTCCTAAAGAGCCGTCAACGACTCTGTGATCGTAGGACAACGAACAAAACATCTTATGGCGAATGGCAATGACATCACCGTGTTCAGTTTCTATCACTGCTGGCTTCTTTACGATTGCACCAACGGCCATAATAGCAACTTGAGGTTGATTGATGATGGGTGTACCCATAACGTTGCCAAATCCACCTACATTGGTTAGCGTGAAGGTACCTCCAGAAATTTCATCAGGTTTTAGATCGTTAGATCGGGCTCTTCTAGCCAAGTCATTCACTTTTTTCGTTAATCCAATGAGATTTATCTGATCCGCATCTTTTATTACCGGAACGATAAGGTTTCCGGAAGGGAGTGCTGCGGCCATACCGATGTTTATGTGTTTTCTTTTGATGATGTTAGTACCATCTACCGAGATGTTAATCATCGGAAAATCTTTTATGGCTTTAACGATAGCCTCAACAAATATTGGTGTAAATGTGATTTTCTCTCCTTGACTGCTGAGGAACTCATCTTTGACTTTATTTCTCCAATGAACAAGATTGGTTACATCTGCTTCTACAAAGGAGGTTACATGTGGAGCAACTTGCTTAGATAGAACCATGTGATTGGCAATCATTTTGCGCATTCGGTCCATTTCAATAATTTCATCCCCTTGCATACTTGGGATACCTACAGTTTTTGTAGCATTCGTGTTTGAAGATGTTTGAGCTATCGAGGGTATTATTGATTTTTTGGCAACGTGTTCTAAAATGTCATTTTTTGTAATCCTACCGTCTTTCCCAGATCCTGAAAGAGTTTCCAACTCTTGGGTCTCAATCCCTTCTTCTTGAGCAATTGATCGAACGAGTGGGGAAAAGAATTTATTTGTAGACTTTACATCGGGTATTGTATTTGTTTCTATTGCTTTCTCAACAATTTGTTCAGCAATTTTAACTTCTTTTTTTAAGGTTTCAGCAGGAGGTACTTCTGTTTTTTTTGTTTCTGTACGCACTTCTACCTTAGCATTTGTCTCAATGATTGCTATTGCTTGACCTATTTGCACAACCTCATCTTCTTTGAAAAGTTGTTTGGTTAAGATGCCATCAACGGTTGAAGGTATTTCTGAATCTACTTTATCGGTTGCAATTTCAATAATGGATTCATCAATTTCGATCGGGTCCCCAACATTTTTGAGCCACTTGATTACCGTTGCTTCTGCAACGCTTTCTCCCATTTTTGGCATTATCAATTCCACCTGAGCCATAAAAATATTTTGATTTTCTAAAATTTAACATTTGTCCGACGAAGATACAATAATTGACCTTTTGAACAAAGTTGCATATACTCCTAATAGCGTGCCAAACGTTTTAAATTCTTTAATAAAAAATTCACATCATTCTTTACTCTATAATCCTTAGCATACAGCATGTTGAGTTTTGATGCTGTGTTTTTAGATTGTTCGGATTTTAAATGCGACAGAGGACTGATAATGCCCTCCTTTAGGGTGGGTAGATGATTTACATCAATCGTTCCGTAATAGGACACCCAGGTTTTGAACCCCAAAAGAACGCTCATCGTATTTTTGAGTAAGGCTTTAGGGCTGGCTCCTAATAACATAAAAATTGGAGAAATTGATATTATGATGAGCGCTGAAAAGATGTCAAAGGTTCTTTTATTTCTTCGGTTTTCAATTTTGTTTATACTACTGAGGTCATATCCGTAAAACTCTCCTTTTGTATTGATGGAGTTAGATCCAATGACATACATACTTTCTTCAGGAGCAATTTTAAAATCAAGAGAATGTTTATCAAGCTTGGACATGTGTTCAATAATCTCTTGCGCAGATAAATTTTTCGAACAAAAAACCACTTCATCGATTGCGTATAGTAACACAGCTTCTTCTAATTGATGGCTTAGGCCAACATATTGGTGACTTGGCTGGTTTGGTTTTTCCGAGTGGATAAAACCAACGAAACCCATTTTTATTTCGGTTTGATTGAGTAGGTCGTGTATTCGCACAGATTCTTTTTCAGAACCTACAATTAGAAAACGTTTACTCAAGCTTTCGCCCCATTGAAAAGATTTTAGACCAATAATTCTGAATAAAATCCTACTGATGAGTACTGAAACTCCTGCCCATGCAGATCCGAGTAAAATAATGGCTCTTGAAAATCGTAAAGGTTCTGGTAAGAGTGCATAAATAACCAAAAGTGAAGCAACACCATACAAACTACCTCGTATGAGTTTATCAAGTTTAAAAGGTTTGTCGTATACCCCACTTAATTTAAATACAGTAAGCCAAACTGTAATGTACATTGGGATTAATCCGAGTGTTAAAATTTCTGGATACGTTCCACCGGTAATGTATCTATGGTTTATTTCCCAATACATTTTAAGATACATCATTCCAGAAAAAATAAATGAAAAATCAAATATGGGCAGTATGCTTTTACTTAAAAACCGACGGATTATTG
>DLQO01000004.1 GCA_002478765.1 Flavobacteriales bacterium UBA7430 | reverse complement strand
CCATTTAACAATATGTCAGAATCATTAACCTGAATGGTTCTAAATCCTATTCTGTCAGAAACTTTTTCATCGGAGGTAATCAACTCAACAGTGTACAAGTGTGGGTTACCAGGCTCCCACAGTTCTAAGTTTTTCGGGGTTAAATTGAAATGTGCTATACCATCTTTATTTGTTCTGATGATATTTTCGATTTCTAATTCCGCTATTTTAACAGTGACTTCTTGTTCTTTGTCACTGCCGGCGAATTTGACAAATCCTTTAATTGTAGGACTATTTTCATCTTCTAATTCAAATTTATAATCCTGCAAATAGTTTTCAGGTAATTCAACGAGCATAACATCACGAGTAATTCCACCATGATTCCACCAATCGGTATTGACTGTAGGAACAGCCTCTTTTTTTCGAGTATTGTCCACCTTAACCACTATGAAATTTTCTCCTTGAACAAGAAGATCCGTAACATCAAAATTAAAGGGTGTAAAGCCCCCTATATGGCTGCCTGCTTTTTTTCCATTTACATAGACATGTGATTCATAGTTTACTGCTGCAAAGTATAAGAAAACTCTTGAGTTATCTTTTGGGGTGTAATCGAAATTTCTTTGATACCAAATTGTACCCTCATACCATTTAAGCTCTTCTACTTGAGAAGTCCAGCTGCCCGGAACCTCGAGCGTTGGTTGCATGCTAAAATTGTATTCTATCCTTTCTGTTTTGTTTTTGGCTATGGTGTTTGTGAAATATGCACCTGTTCCAGGTTCACCCTTGAGTTCTGCTTCTTCGTCAAAAGAATGTCCCCTATAACTGTAAAACCCATTTTCATAAGGGTCAATTATATAGTGCCAATCTCCATTGAGAGAGGTTGTGCTTCGGTTGTATACATTTTGTATTAATGAAGTTTGTGATAATAGTGTCATAGGGCTTAAAAGCGATATCAAAATCAATAGTTTGAAAGTCAATTTATTTTTCATGGATTGTATTTGCTTTGGTTTGTTTGAAAACTCCTAACTCAAATACTAAAACAAAAGTCTCATCGATTTCATTACTGATTTTAATCAATTAGCTGAACATTTACATTTCAAAAATATACGAAATCAGGGAAACCTTTTTGTTGGTCTTTATTTGAGTCTAAGATAGTTATTTGTGAGTTGCTATTCCTTTTCCGTGTTCGAACACGAATTTAAATCTTATTTATTAAATAAGTTATGTAATGTTAGAATTTTTGATGATATGGTATTAGTAATTCAATATTCAGCCCTACCCCTACCAAACCTAAAATACTAGTAAAGTAATTAAACTAAAAAAGCCCAACCTTTCGGTTGGGCTTTTAGTCGCTTTGCGGAGAGAGAGGGATTCGAACCCCCGGTACATTGCTGTACAATGGTTTTCAAGACCACCGCATTCGACCACTCTGCCATCTCTCCTTTTTTCGACAGCGGTGCAAATATAAAGCATTCTTCTAAACTGCAAACAAAAAAAGAGTAATTTTACGGCGCTTGAAATAAAAATGAAAAAGCTTGCAAAACCCAGAACTGTATGGGGATTGGAAATTTACAGTGCGGCAAAATAAACGACAAAACCTTTTCAAGAAAAAACAAGAAAAAGTTTTAAATTAACCGCCTGATTGTCAACACCAAAGTAAACCAAATGGGCAAACTTAGCGCCTTCGTACTTATTTCCTTAGGAAGAATTCCCTTCCCTGCACTGTATGCATTGTCGAATCTTTTGGCTTTTCTCATTTTTCGTGTTTTCGGCTATCGGAAAGACATCATTCGAAAAAATCTAAAAAACAGTTTTCCTAAGCTAACTGAAGCACAGCACAAAGCCATAGAACGAGCATCAGCAAAGAACTTTTGCGATGTGATGCTGGAGAATCTAAAACTGCTTACACTCACCAAAAAAAGCCTTCGAAAAAGAATGCATCTCGTCAACCCAGAGATTCTTGAAAAAATCGAAAAAGACGAACAGGGAATCATTCTCATTACTGCCCATTACAACAATTGGGAATGGATGGGGCTATCACTCAGCACTTACACCGAACAAAACATCAACGGCGTATACAAACCTTTGAGCAACAAAACCATTGATGCCTTAATGCTCAAGTCCAGGGAGCGCTTTGGCACACAACTCTCGCCGATGCACTCCTTCGCAAAAAAGGCGCTCAACCCTAAAGGACGGAAAAGCATCAATATTATGGTGGCTGATCAAAGCCCTCACAAGGATAAAGTAGACTTCTTCTGCAACTTTTTAAATCAAGACACGCCTGTATTTTTAGGTCCTGAAAAATTGATGAAAGCCGGGCAGATGAAACTCTGCTTCATGGAAGTTCATCGTCTGAAAAGGGGCTGTTATGAAATGAAAATCGTTCCTTTGGTAGATGCAGACCCAGAAAAGAAAGGCAGCGCTACCTTAGCACATGTCAAGCATCTGGAGCAAATCATACAAGCCAAGCCAGAAAGCTGGCTTTGGTCACACAGAAGATGGAAAAACAGTCAAAAAAAATAGCCGTACTCATCCTGAATTGGAATGGCAAGGAGCTTTTGGATCGTTTCCTACCTTCGGTTCTTAAATTCAGCACACAAGCTGAGGTAATTGTTGTGGACAATGCCTCCGTGGATGATTCCACCTCCTACCTGCAAAACAACTTTCCCGAAACACGCATCATTTCCTTTGAGAAGAACCTGGGCTTTGCTGAGGGTTACAACGAAGCTTTGAAACGAGTTGACCATGAATATGTGGTTTTGCTGAATTCCGATGTTCGAGTGACTCAAAGTTGGCTTAAAGCTCCGCTTGAATTTCTGGAAGCCAATCCTATCTATGCCGCTTGTCAGCCCAAAATAAAAGACGAGAAAGCGCCAAACATGTTTGAATATGCAGGAGCCTCAGGGGGTTACATCGATGCTTTGGGCTACCCTTTCTGCCGAGGAAGAATCTTTGATGCCTTGGAAGAAGACTCCGAACAGTACAACACAACAAAAGATGTATTTTGGGCAAGCGGTGCTGCCTTGTTTGTTCGCCGAAACGCCTATTTGAAGTTGGGTGGCTTAGACGCTTCCTTTTTTGCCCACCAAGAAGAAATTGATTTGTGTTGGCGCTTTTTAAATCAGGGCTACAAGATTGCTTGTGTTCCTCAATCTACAGTCTACCACCTTGGTGGTGCAACACTTGATGCTGCACATCCCAGAAAAACGTTTCTGAATTTTAGGAACAATCTAACCATGATGCTAAAAAATCTACCCGTACACGCCCTACCCCTTATTTTAATTAGGATGGTTCTCGATGGACTTGCAGGTCTTAAATACATCGGTGAAGGTCGATTTAAGCACTTTGTAGCCATTTTAAAAGCCCACGGCTCATTCTATGCAAGAATTCCCGATACGCTCAAAAAACGCGGCAAAACGAAGTCCATCAATGATTCCGTTCAGTACAAAAAATGTCTTTTGTGGGATTACTTTATCAAAGGAAACAAAAGTTTCCAAAAGTTAAGGTGGTAATTGGATCGCTAGTTGCTTTCAGTAAAGTTTTTTACGCTTGTGTAGGTAAGACAATAAGACCGGCTCAAAGCCTTTGGAGCAGTCTACGGGAACAAAGTCTATTTTATATTGTCCACAGCGCAACTTTAAGTCCTTCTCGTAAGCATGCATCCTTTCGCGGTATGCATCTTGAAGCTCTGCAGGATTCACCTTAAGTTCCTCTCCAGTCTCAAGATCTATAAATTGGTGCAAGCGCGACTCAAAGTCAAGATCCAACTCTTGGGAACGGTCAACCACATGAAAAATGATGACTTCGTGCTTGTTGTATTTTAAGTGTTGTAGCGCAGAAAAAACATCTTCAGAGGTCTCGGGATTGTCTAAGAAATCACTGAATAAAATGACCAAAGAGCGCTGATGAACCCTTTCCGCTACTTCGTGTAGAGCTTTCACCACATGGGTGGTCTTCTTAGCATTTACATCAAAAGGTTTTGCGATGGACTCTAGGTCCCACAAAAGTCGTTTGTGATGTGAACTGCTGGTTTTGGCTGCGGTATGAACTTGAAGTTCATCGGAGAAAATTGACAAGCCCACCGCATCCCGCTGTCGCTTGAACAGGTTCATCAAAGCCGCTGAGGCCAAGACGGAAAAACCAATCTTATTGGGAAGTTCAGCAGACAAGGTTTTTTGAACTGGGAAATGCATGGAAGAAGATTGATCTAAAACCAACTGACATCGCAGGTTGGTTTCTTCTTCAAAACGTTTCACAAAAAGTTTGTCTGTTCGAGCAAACAATTTCCAATCAATATGCCGGGTACTCTCTCCTCTATTGTACAAACGATGTTCAGCAAACTCCACGGAAAAACCATGATAAGGGCTTTTGTGTAAACCCGTAATGAAACCCTCGACCACTTGCGCAGCAAAAAACTCGAGGTTTTCTATGGTCTTCAATTCGTTTTGTGAAATATATTCTTGCATAAAAAAAGGGCTTAACAGCCCTTTAATTTAAGATTTTATGAGATACCCTTACAACAAGGTGTCGATTTTTTTGGCCAAGTCTGCTTTTGGAGCAACACCCACATTTTTATCAACAATCTCACCACCCTTAAAAAATAAGATGGTTGGGATGTTTCGTATGCCGTATTTGGCCGCGATCTCTTGCTCGTCATCAACGTTGACTTTTCCAACAACAGCTTTACCTTCGTAATCTGCTTGAAGCTCATCAACGATAGGTCCTACCATACGGCAAGGCCCACACCATTCTGCCCAAAAGTCAACCAATACAGGTTTGTCTGAGTTAATTACTGTTTCTTCAAAGTTTGCCGTGGTTATTTCTAAAGCCATTTGATTAATTTCTAGTGTTACGTAACTATTTCTTCGGCTACAAAATTAATAATTTATCCAACAAAACAAGCCTTTTAATTTAATTTGTATTGCACATCAATTAAACTGCCAATATCCTGTACCAATTGCTTTGAAATCTTCACCTTGTAACTTCGCGACAAAAGCTCTAGCAGAATGGATTCATCGGGGTCGTGGACGTGTAATTTCAGCTGATGACTCCCCTTGTGTTCTTCCAAAATATTTTGAAATTTATCAGAGAACTCTTCGTTGATATCGTAAAGATTTAATCTTAAAGTAATACTTTTTGTTAGCTTATCTAAAACGCTTGAAAGCAAGCTCATAGAAAGCATTTTTACCTCCAATTGATCATTCCAAGCTCGTTTTTGAACGCGTGCCTTCACGTACACAAATGCACCTTGTACAAGCATCATTTTAAACTTCAAATAATCGTCTCTAAAAATCATAAACTCTTTGGAGTCTGTAAAATCTTCAATGACAAAAACACCGTAAGGGTTTCCATTTTTATCGATTCGATGTTGCACATCTGTGATGATGCCCGCAAAAGACAAATCACGATTTTTGATGGCCTCTAAATCTTTAAAATTATCAATGTTATGGTTGCAATTGTGTTTGATCTCAAAAGCATAGTCATCCAAAGGATGTCCGGAAATGTAAATGCCCACGACTTCCTTTTCACGGGCGAGTAAATCCAAACGCTCCCAATCGTCACAAACCGGTAATGGGGGCGCTGGAAGTTCTACACCGTCCACACTGCCGAAAAGGTCAGGCGGCGCATCCAAACTCTCTTGGTAGGCATTTCCATAGCGAATTGCCTTGTTTAGGAAGGTGTACCCTTCTTTCAACTCGTGGAAATACATGGCTCGATGCTCTCCTTCAAAGGAGTCAAAGGCACCTGCTAAAGCTAGATTCTCAAGGGTTCTTTTGTTTACAGACCGCAATTCCACTCGCTTGGTCAAAGCATAAATATGGTCAAAGGAACCGTTCTCCTTTCGCTCGTTGACGATATTCTCAACGGCAGCTTCACCAACACCTTTTATGGCTCCTAGACCAAATCGAATTTCTCCCTTGTCATTTACATTGAACTTATAGGCAGACTCGTTGATGTCGGGACCCAAAACTGTAAGACGCATTCGCTTACACTCTTCCATAAAAAAGGTGACCTTCTTGATGTCGTTCATGTTGTGAGTAAGCACGGAAGCCATGTACTCCGCGGGATAATGTGCCTTTAAATAAGCGGTGTGAAAAGCTACAACGGAGTAACAAGTAGAGTGTGACTTATTGAATGCATAAGCCGCAAAAGCCTCCCAATCCCTCCAAACCTTTTCGGCTACTTCAGGGTCGTGATTCCGTTCTGCACATCCGTCAATAAATTGAGGCTTCATCTTTTCCAGTAAGGAGAAGATCTTCTTTCCCATGGCCTTACGCAGCATATCGGCATCTCCTTTGGAGAAGCCAGCCAGCTTTTGTGATAGCAACATCACCTGCTCCTGATAAACCGTAATCCCATAGGTTTCTGCAAGGTAATCTTCCATACCCTCCAAGTCATAACTGATCTCTTCCCGACCGTGTTTACGGGCAATAAAGTTAGGTATGTACTCCAATGGACCCGGACGATACAGGGCGTTCATGGCGATGAGGTCGTCAAATTTATCGGGTTTTAGTGCGCGAAGATGTTTTTGCATTCCCGGAGATTCAAACTGGAACGTACCGTTGGTAGACCCTTTCTGATAGAGCTCGTAGGTAAGCTCATCATCCAACGGTATGGCATCAACATCAATAACCACCTCGTGCTTTTCCTTAATGAGTGCTATCGCATCCTTGATGATACTCAAAGTCTTTAAGCCCAAGAAATCCATCTTCAGTAACCCCGCATCTTCTACAACCGAGTTGTCGAACTGAGTCACCAACAAAGAAGAATCTTTTGCGGTAGCCATGGGTACATGCTCACGAATGTCACTCGGCGTAATGATCACTCCACAAGCATGGATACCGGTATTCCTAACAGAGCCCTCAATCGCTATGGCTCGATTTAAAGTTTCTGCAGAGAGATCCGTACCTTTAGCAATACTCTTTAATTGCGCCGCCATTTGCATTTGGTCGGCATTGAGCTTTTCCTTGAGCTTTTCTTCGGGAAGATTGAACAACTTATTTAATGAGATGTCCGGAACCAGTTTCGCAATCCGGTCCGCTTCGTGAAGCGGGAGATTTAAGACACGAGCAGCATCTCGTATCGACGACTTAGCTGCCATGGTTCCGTACGTGATGATTTGAGCCACTTGGCTTTCACCGTATTTTTCAAGAACAAAATCAATGATTCTTCCTCGACCTTCATCATCAAAATCAATATCAATATCGGGTAAGGACACACGGTCGGGATTCAAGAAACGCTCAAAAAGCAAGTTGTAAGCGATAGGATCAACATTGGTGATACCTGTGCAGTATGCAACCGCAGAACCTGCGGCAGAACCTCTCCCTGGGCCTACAGAAACGCCAAGGTTGTGTGCTTCTGTCGTGAAATCTTGAACAATCAAGAAATAACCGGGGTACCCTGTTTTCTCTATGGTAAGCAATTCAAAATCAAGACGCTCTCGAATTTCATCTGTGATCTCAGGGTATCGCGTCTTCGCACCTTCATAGGTAAGATGTCTTAAGTAATTATTTTCTCCGCGTTTACCACCGTCCTTCTCATCCTCTGGGTCAATAAATTCTTGAGGAATATCGAAAGCAGGAAGCAACACATCTCTTTTAAGATCGTAAACCTCTATCTTATCGGCAATTTCTTGCGTCGTGGCAATAGATTCAGGAAGATCTTTAAACAATTCTTTCATTTCCACTTGAGACTTGAAATAGAATTCGTCGTTTGGAAAACCAAAACGGAAGCCTCTTCCCCTTCCAATAGGGGTTTCTTTAAGAACCCCATCCTTCACACAAAGAAGTACATCATGCGACAAGGCGTCGTCTTTACTCAAATAGTATACGTTGTTGGATGCAAAATATTTCACACCGTATTTGTGGGCAAATCCGAGTAAAACTTTGTTTACATGATCTTCTTCATCCAATCCGTGACGCATCAATTCTACATAAAAATCGTCCCCAAATGTCTCGTGCCACCAGACAAATGCGTCTTCCGCTTGACGCTCTCCAACATTTAGAATAAGATTTGGAATTTCAGCCGTCAAACCACCTGTGGTTGCAATCAAACCCTCCTTGTACTCCAATATCAATTCCTTATCCACGCGCGGACACCCCGCATACAAACCGTCTATAAATGCCTGTGAACTTAGCTTGGATAAATTGTGATACCCTTTTCTGTGCTTGGCTAAAAAAACCAAAGTCGAACGTCGATCCGGATTCTCTTTCGTAAACTTTCTAATTTTATGATCGGCAGTAAGGTAAAGCTCACAACCTAAAATGGGTTTTATGTCGTTTTTAATCGCTTCTCGAACAAATTTGTAAGCAGCATACATGTTACCCGTATCGGTTAAAGCTACTGCTGGCATGTTGTATGCTTTTGCCTTGGCAATGAGATCGGGAATGTCACAAGAAGCCTGCAATACGGAATAAGAAGAATGGCAATGAAGGTGAGAAAAAGACAAGGCTTGAAGCTCGGATTCATCAAGGTTAGAAGAACCGATAATAACTTCAGATTCTTGCTCATAAGAACTCGACTCTATGGCTTTGTATGGCGCTATATTTAGACCTAAAAGCTTAAAAGGCTTTGTGTTCACTAAGGAAAATCGCTGGTTGTAATCGTCTTCAAAATCCAGGCGCTGATGATTGATGACGCGCAATCGAATTAATTCAAGAAAACAACGTGTGGTCGCCTCAACATCTGCAGAAGCATTATGCGCCTCATCAAAACCCTCTTTAAAAAGCTTGGTATGAAGTTCTGTAAGTGTGGGCCACTTAAACTTTCCACCCCTACCTCCTGGAATGGCGCAAAAATCTGTTCCCTCCTCCTTGGTGTCGATGGTTTGCCCTTCCATCAATGTAGTTGCTATCTGAGTCCTAAAGAACTCTGCCCCCATAATGTTGATGTCAAAAACAATGTTGTGACCAACAATGAACTTTGACTGGGCCACGGCTTTGTTGAATTCTTCGAGAACAAAGTTCAACGCAACGCCTTCCTCGTTAGCTCTTTGAGTCGATATACCGTGAATCTTCTCGGCATTGTAAGGAATGGTGAAATCTTGAGGCCGAACAATGAAGTTCTTCACCTCAATAAGCGCTCCCATGTCGTCGTGTAACTGCCAAGCGACCTGCACCAGACGAGGCCAGTTTTCTGAATCACTGATAGGTGCAGAAAAATTCTTCGGTAAACCCGTAGTCTCGGTGTCGTAAATCAGATACATAGGAAGCGAAATGGACTTTTAAATCAACAAAGTAAATGTAGCTTATTCAAGCTAATAAATTTCGATTGTTGATAATAAAATAAAGGATTGTAAAAGCTTAAAAGCTTCCGGGTTGAGCAAAAATACTACAACATAAAATTCCAATCTGAATCCAAAATATAGGTTCAATCAGATTTTTGGAGTATGTGATTGATTTCTCGTGTCATTACATGCAACTCCTTAGAGTCTTTATGAATTTGCTTCACGGTTAATTCGATAGACCTCACCGTCTCTGTAGACATGTTTTTGATTGCCTCAACATCCACACCATCTCTAAACTTTTTAATTTCTTTAATCTTTGAATTCATATTCGAATCACTCAAATCTTGATAGATGAGAATCAAATCTTCTAAATAATCAAAATTCCTTCCCAAGATAAAAGAATAACTCAAAAGCTTGTGTATGGAACTGTTCAGATTATGAGTAATATCAGCATGAACTTTACTAAAATACAAAAGAGATGTTTCCAATTCAATGACTCTTTTTTTGTCGTCGTTGATTTTGTGTATCAATGTATCATTATGGCATTTTGTCATCTTTGATTATGCTTTTTAATATCCCTATCGCAAGTATCCTACAATAGGACAAATTCTTTTAATAATTTTTAATTTCATTTAATTATCAACAAACCTATGAATTATATTTATTAATTTATATATTTACATCTATTAAATAATATCAATGTAATACATCCTCTAATAAATGATAGAGAAAATTGAACAAAATTTCAAACACGAAGGAGAAGCGATTCTTAATGGTGAAAATTTGAAAACAGAAGAGCGAATATCAAAGTACTATGAAGCAGATATAAGCAGCTCTGAAAAGGGTGAGATAAAACACCTAAACGTTCTGTACTTAGACGATGATGCAGACATCTTAGACAGCTACAAGTCAATGCACCGGTTTGACTTTAACATATTTACTACGACCGACCCATTCGAAGCAAAACACATCATTGCAACAAATGAAATTCAAATCATCATTACAGATCAACGGATGCCTTACATGACGGGATTGGAATTTTTCTCCCTTATATCAGAAGAGTACCCTGATCCCATTCGAATTTTATTAACGGGATATGTGAATTCAAACACCATTCTTGACGCTATTGAATCAAAAATTATTTATAGCCAAATATCCAAACCTTTTTCGCCCAAACAAATGAGGCGAACTATAAAAAATGCAGCTGGTATTTATTATTCAAATAAAAAAGGAGGATAACAAACAATTGTAATGATGGAAACCAATAGTGCATTTAAACGATAAGGTTTGCTCTGACCTATGAGGAAATTCTAAACTCAGAACGCACCAAATTAACTTCACTCATGCTTGATGAAAACAATATTGAAATAATTCGAAAACAGTCTTGTGAAAATTCTGAAATAGCCACTCGCGAAACTATCGAAACGAAAGTTCTCTATTTAGATGATGACCGTGTCATGCTCGAGAACTTCAAAACCATTTACAGCCCTTACTTTGATGTATTTACAACCGACTGTGCAGAAATTGCTCGTGAGACAATCAAAAATCAAGAAATAAACATCATCATTTCGGATCAGCGTATGCCAAAAATTACGGGAGTACAATTTTTTACATCTATTGTAAAGGATTACCCGAATACAATTCGGATTTTACTCACGGCTTTTACTGAAGTTGACGTCGTAATTAACGCTATAAATCAGGGGCAAATCTATCAATATGTTAGGAAACCCTACATTTTTAACGATATGAAGAAAATGCTTGAGGATGCAAGTCAAATCTATCACATTCGAAAGAATCGAAATTCTACTCACACCAAGAAAAGCGAATGGTGATGGCGACGTGCAATTTCAATTGTAGATTATAAAATCGCTTCACATGGCCGCATCTAACTACAGTAAATCCTTTGGCAAAGTGTTGTTATTGACGAAGACTCTTCAAGCCCTCATAAACAACGACACCCACGGCGTTTGCGAGATTTAAACTTCGAATATGAGGGCTGTATAGAGGTATTTTAACGACTTGATTTGCATCATTATCTACAATTTCCTTCGACAAACCTTTTGATTCTTTTCCGAAAATTAAAAACAAATCGTCTTTATAGTCTATAGACCAAAAATCTTTTTTCCCATGACTTGAAAAGTAGACCATTTCTTTTCCTTTGTTTTGATCGTAAAAGTCTTCAACACTCTCATAAATGAAAAGTGTAAGATGTTTCCAGTAGTCCAAACCAGCGCGTTTGAGACGTTTGTCATCCAACTCAAAACCGAAGGGTTTCACCAAATGCAAATGAGATCCAGTTGCTAAACTTAAGCGCCCAATATTGCCTGTATTGTTTGGTATTTCTGGTTCAAAAAGAACAACGTTAAGCGCCATTATTTTCGTCTTTTTTTACTTCTCCGATTGGCAATAATATCTCCTTTGGTTTTGGACTTCTTGTATTTCTTAGCAAGTTTAACTCGGTAAGAACCTCCCTGGTTTGTTTTCTTGTTTTTTTCTTTTTTATCATGGAAACCCGAGTCTCTATGAACCACTTCCGTACTTCTGTTTTTACTAATTTTAGGACGATCTCGCTCTTCTGCTAAGAGTTGCTCAGAAACGTCTACCTCCAAAGGGAAATCGGTTTGTGGTATTACATAATCCATCAAAGACTCAATAGCCAGTTTGGCCTCTTGCTCTTTATCGGTGTAAAAAAGTAGGGAGTTCCCTATTTCTTCTGCTCTACCTGTTCGACCGATACGATGCATGTAGTTTTCTGAATAAACAGGCGTATTGAAGTTTATAACGTGAGTGATTTTATCTAAATCCAACCCTCTTGCCATTACATCTGTAGAGACCAATATTCGATTGTCACCCTTATCAAACTGTTGTATCGAACGTATCCTATAGTTCTGTGTTTTGTTGGAGTGAATTACACATAATTCCGAAGCGTACTGTTCCTCTAAAAACTCGAAAACCAAATCCGCATGTTTCTTATTTGGTACGAAAACCAAAACCTTGCTGAACAATTCCTTATCCATCAAAAGATGGTTGAGTAAATTTAGCTTGGTGTAAAAATTCTGAACACGATAACATTCTTGAGAAATATTATTCAGAGGGGTTCCACTAACAGCAATGGAAATCTTCTTTGGCTTGATGAAGTAATCATCAATTAAAGCATCAACATCCTCTGTCATTGTAGCAGAAAACATGATGTTTTGCCTACGCTCTGGGAGTATGGAGAAAATATTTGCCAACTGAACTCTAAACCCCAAATCCAGCATTACGTCTACTTCGTCTATCACAAGTTGCTTAACCGTCTTCAACTGAAGTGCTCGACATGCGGCCAAATCATACAATCTTCCAGGAGTAGCAACAACCACATCCACTCCGAGCGCACAAGCTTTCTTTTGCGTGTTGATATTTGTTCCTCCATATACACCAAGTATTCTTAGGTTTATATACTTGGCAAACGCTTCAATTCTATCTACCACCTGTAAAACCAACTCACGAGTTGGAACTAAAATTAAAACTCTGGGCGTGTCTAATTTAGCAAACTTAATATCCTGCAATATGGGCAGCATGTATGCTAGGGTTTTCCCAGTTCCTGTTTGCGCAATACCAACAACATCCGATCCTGATCGAACCACAGGAAAAGAGCGTTCCTGAATAGGCGTTGGCTTGTCAAACCCTAATTCATCTAAAGCGTTTCGCAGAGGCTTGTTAAGTAATAAATCATCAAAGCTGCTCATCTGGTATTTTTTTTCAAAATTAGGAATAGATCTAACAAGGTCAAGCATTTTGCTTGAATTAAAGTCCATGAATCTTTTGCGTGGGACAACCTACTTAATCAAGCTGTGAAAATCACCACCAGATGGGTGCTGATAAATCTCTAAATCAAATTGTGGGGCTGCGGCATACAAATGATCGAAAATATCACTCTGTATATTCTCATATTCAGACCAGTCTGTTGTTTTAGTGAAGCAATATACTTGTAAAGGAACTCCATGTTCATTTCCCTCTTTTTGAAAAACCATAAGTGTCAAATCAGGGTGAATCTCCTTGAGGTTTTTCAAATAGGATTCAATGTAAATTCTAAAAACACCAATATTCGTCAGATGCCTACCGTTGATTAAAAAATTCTTATCGATCGATCCTTCAGAATTGTAATCCTCGATTTCTTGCACGCGGGTATTCAGGTATTCTTTAATAAGGTGAAAGTTTTTAAAGCGACTCACCATAGTTTCATTACAAAATTTCACTGAACCTGATTTGAGGGTAACAGACCGTTTTATCCTTCGACCTCCAGCTTCCGACATGCCTCGCCAATTCTTAAAAGAATCCGAAACGAATGAGTAGGTCGGGATGGTAGAAATCGTCTTGTCCCAATTTTGCACTTTCACCGTATTTAATGTGATTTTTATCACGTTTCCATCAGCGCCAAATTTGGGCATAGACACCCAGTCTCCCACTCGAATCATATCGTTGGCAGACAATTGAATAGAAGCCACAAAACCAAGAATCGTATCTTTAAAAACCAACATAGATACTGCGGTCAAAGCACCCATAGCAGCCAAAATTCCCTGCGGGTCTTTATCAAATATTTTCGAAATAACCAGAACGCCTCCAATAAAATAGGTGATCAAACGAGCCAATTGAAAATAAGAATCAATAGGCTTATCCCTCAAAGACTCTGTTTGCTTAAAATAATGATCTAGGGTGTTGAATATAGATATAACGACCATAAGAGCTACAGCAAGCATATAAGCCTCTGTGATGCGAATTAAAAAAGGAATGAAATCCTGAAAATCTGCAAATACAAATGGAGCTGTAGCTTGGACGACCAGAGCAGGAGCTAAATGCGCCAATCGATCGAAAACTTTCTTCTCAAGAAGAATGTCATCCCAAAGAAATTTTGTGCGTTTGGCTATGGAGTGTATAAATCTTAAAAAGAGTTTTTTCGCCAACTTGTCAGCTAAGAAACACAAAAGAATGAGCACTAAAACTTCTAAGGCAAACTGAACTTGACCTGCAATATTTTCTGCAATACCCAAATCCAAAAGCCCTTGATATACGATATGATTCACTGTATTTTCCATTCTGTTCTTCTGTTATTTCACAAATATACAATACTGAAAGATTTAAAATTCATGAGGCTCATGTAAAGTTTATGAGAACCTTTCATTTGCTTCAATCTATTTACCTTCTAGCGGATTCCCTCCTTGACTCATGCCTAGAGGCTCATTTACTCTATGAAGTAAAATGTAACCGATTAAAAAGAATAAAAATATGATAGAAATACCCGCTCTTTGACTATCAAACATAACGGTTAAAACCCCAAACAAAAAAGGACCTATGAAAGCAGTAGCTTTTCCAGAAAACGCAAAAAAACCAAAAAACTCATTCTTTTTTTCTTCAGGCGTAAAACGTGCCATCAAAGATCTACTTGATGCTTGATTGGGTCCAGAAAATATACCAATTAAAACGGCGGCAGCCCAAAATATATTTTTTGAAGTTAAGTAATCCGGTACGGCATCACCTCCCAACACATATTGAAGCCATGGCCTCAGATCAGGAGCAACTACAGCCAAAGCAATCGCAATCATCAATCCCAGCAATGTAACTTTTATCGTCGTTCTACCTCCTATCCGATCGTCTAAAAAACCCATCAAAAAAGAGCCTAATCCTGCCGTAACATTTAAAACAATACCCATGATCATGATTTCATCAAAAGTGAAATCTAAAGAGCCTGCCGCATAAATCCCTCCAAAAGCGAAAATTGTTACCAAACCGTCATTATAAACCAGTCGAGCCAATAAGAATTTAATGATTTGCGGGTAACTTCTCAACTCTTTTGCGGTTTGTTTAAAATCCTTTAGCGTGTGTTTGACATTTTTAAGCAATGCTTTTTTATCTGGTTTTCGATCCTTCAAAAACAAAAAAGTAGGTATGCTGAATACAGCAAACCAAACAGCGACTAGAAGACTCGTTGCTCTAATGTTTTCATAAGCATTAGCTTCTCCTTTACCAAACCCAAACAGAGGCGTTTCCGTTTGCACCAAAAATACCATCGCTAAAGCCAAAGCGATTAATCCTCCTAAATACCCCAACGACCATCCGTATCCTGAAATACGTCCAATATTTTTAGAATGAGATATGTCGGGTAAATAAGCATTGCAAAACACAGCACCCATCTCAAAACCTACGTTGGCAATCACAAACCAAATAAGTGCCTTTAAAACTTCTCCTGGCAATACAAAATACAAAGCCAAACTAGCTAAAACAGTGAGCCATGTAAAAATAAACATGAACGTTTTTCGGTAACCTCCTCGATCTGCCAAGGCACCCATTAGTGGAGACAACAAGGCTACAACAATTGCCGTAACCGTAACGGCATATGACCATTGTTGCGTTCCTGAAATTTCATCTGAAGCGATCACCGTTGTGAAAAAAGTACCGTAAATAAACGTGACAACTATATTTGTAAAAGGCTGATTGGCAAAATCATACATAGACCAAGCCAATACTTCTCCTTTATTTTCAATCTTCTTCGCCATGCTTAGTACTTTACTTTCAACTCGTAAGAGTCGTATTGTTCTAACTGATTGTATCTGATGATTTCCTCGACCCGTTCTACATAAACCTCTCTAAGTTCTGAATACCTTATTAAGTGTGGTGTTAAAGTAAATACATCTTTCGTTTTTTCTCGCTGCACTCTGAATTCTGAATAGGGTCCTCGAGCTAGAGTTTTAAAATAAGACGCTATGGATTCTGGTAAAGAATCGTACTTCTTCACATACACAGATGTTCCTTCTCGATCTTCTGAAGCTCTAATTCTAGGCTCATCCTTACGATACGACCAAACGCCAAAAACATTGTTTGCTTGTCTGTAAAATCGTGAGGTACCCCACCCAGACTCAATAGCTGCTTGGGCCAACACAATACTTGTGGGATGTGACCTCATGCGTGACAACAACTCTGAATTGCTGTTGCATTTATACCTTTTTTTGAGTGTATTCAAATAAGACGCATCAGAAAGTGATGAATCATTTGCTTTCGAATTTATCTCTAAAACACGTGCTCTTTCTTCTTCTAATTCTTTTTTTGCAATTAAAATAGACGGTATCATCAGATTGATGAATGCTTGTTTTTTCTCTTGAACGTTTAAATTACCTAAATCAATAGAAGACTTGTAAACATAAGGAGTAACCTGCTTGGAGATTGAACGTATATCGCTTACCTCGTTTCCTAAAATATCTATGGTACTGATGTTTTCAGACTGGGCCTTCAAAGGCGGATTACAAATCAACACCAAGGAGATCAATAAGATTATTTTTTTCATTTTTTCCCAGATTGACGGCAAGATACTATTTTAAGCTTAAACGATGGGTTCCAGCATTCGTACATACTCGCTCAAACAATCATGCAACTAATTCCTAAAGGCTATAGGCTCATTATTTCGAGCCCACTTACGATCGCTGCCTTGAATACTTAACTTCAAAGTACCCTCACCCATCTTACAATTAATCGCATCATAGACTTTCATGAGTTTAGCTCTTTTTACAACATCTTGTTCACTAAACAAGTTTAGCTGCACTTCATGGTCCGGAATGATTTCTGACACAATCACTCCAGCTCTTTTATAGTGGCAATCCGAGTCGTACATATGATCTAACAACTGACAAACCCCTTTAACCATATCAATAGAGTCGTTTGTGGCGATGGGAAACTCTAATTCTAAATAAGCCGAATGGTATTTTACATTTGACTTAAATCGATTCGTTTGAATGAATACAGCTATTCTTTTTGCTCTCGTTTGTTGCTTTCGCAACTTAAAAGCACAGGAGGATGCAAAATTACTCAAAGCCTCATTTAAAGCTTCGAAAGAAACAAGCTCGCGTCGAAAAGACCTTGAGGTCATGATGCTTTTTTTGGAAGGCCTATTCTCTTCTAAAGTAAAGCAAGGAATTCCATTCAATTCTCTCGCCAAACGAACCCCTCCAATTTTTAGATGTCTTCTGAGCCATTTTTCGTCCGTTTTTGCCAATTGTGAAGCTTGAAAAATCCCTTTATCATGTAAAAGATGAGCGTGTTTTCGGCCTACACCCCACAACTCTTCAACAGCATAATGACTTAAAGCTCTAGACACCAAACCTTTACCATGCAATAAAAACACGCCCGAATGGGTGTGTTTCTTGGCTATATGACTTGCTAATTTCGCCAACACTTTCGTCTGTGCAATACCTATAGAAATAGGAATTTTAGTTTCCTCAAATACTTTCTTTTTTAAAAGTACAGCCTTTTCATCAGCAGCAGCCACATCCGTAAAATCCATAAAAGCTTCATCAATAGAATAAATTTCCATCGCATTGCATTCAGATTCCAATATATTCATGATTTTCTCTGAGACTTCCCGATAAAAAGGAACATTCCCCGAAAAAACGTGAACATGATCTCTAAGCAACTGCTCCCTTACCTTGAAATAAGGCGCGCCCATTTTATACCCTAAAGCTTTAGACTCATTGCTACGTGCAATAATACATCCATCATTATTAGACAATACAACAATAGGTTTACCTGCCAATTCAGGACGAATAGAGCGTTCACAAGAAGCATAAAAGTTGTTACAATCGGCGAGGGCTATCATTTTGTGAAATTACAAAAGGATTTGAACGTTTTTTTAATTGTTCAAAAGTCAACTTTCACAAAGACATTTTGTGACATTTGCAATCGTCTCTTACAAATTAAGTTGACTATTCTTTAACCCTAGAAATATGGCAAATAAAAAAAGCCCCATGAAAACATAGGGCTTTAATTTATTTGATTGTTTGCAAAATCATTTACAAACTTTTGAAATAGGTACGTTGATGATCACGTCAACATCGTCCCAAGTCTTAGAAATACCGTCAGCGCCTTTATGTAAATCGTAACATTTATTCTGAATACTTTGATACGCTTTAATAGCTCCAAAATCTTCAAGAGAAAAGGTTCCTCGAACTTTCAATATTGAGTTTTCCAGAACATGAGAAAATTTAATTGGTTTTTCTACACCAAAAACGTCTACATGAGCCGTTACAGAATCTTTTTGGACGCCCGAAAAATGTCCGTTAATTTGAAAATTATCCGTCAAAAGATTGAAGAAATTATCTTTAAGATTCGAGTCTCTAACATCATCTCCAGAGGCAGAACTAGACGTATTCAGTGAGAAATTAAGTCCATCCAACATCGCTTCTATAGAGGAGAAAACCTCATCAGTACGATTGGTTTCAAACGCTTCAATCTCACCCACAACCTTTAACTTATCCGTTGTTTTATAACCTGCCCAAAAGACTTTTGTATTGGACTCATCAAATTGGTATTCACAAGTAGAAGTCTTTTCTGGTTGAGAAGGCTGCTTTTGACTCGGGTTCTGTCCACAAGAAAAAAAGAAAAGTAATGGGCAAAGAAATTTAAAGAATCGCATCATTGGGTAATGTCTTTATGTTTTAGAAAAATAAATATTTTTAAAAATTCTCTGGTTAATCTTCTGTGCTTATGAAATTATCCATAACCTCCTGACTGACACCTGTAAAGGAGAAGCCTCCATCGTGGAATAAATTCTGCATGGTAACCATTCTCGTTAAGTCTGAGAACAATGATATCACATAATTTGCACAGTCTTCTGAAGGCGCATTACCTAAAGGAGACATCATGTCGGCATATTTATAGAACCCATCAAAACCTTTAACACCACTACCGGCAGTAGTCATCGTAGGAGATTGAGAAATTGTATTTACACGTACTTTCTTCTGTTTTCCGAAATGGTAACCGAAACTACGTGCAATGGACTCTAAATAGGCTTTATTGTCAGCCATATCGTTGTAATCAGGGAATGTTCGCTGTGCAGCAATGTAAGATAAAGCTACAATAGAACCCCACTCATTCATTGCATCAAGCTTCATGGCTGTTTGCATAACTCTATGAAATGACATCGCAGACACATCCATACCTTTCATCATAAAGTCATGACTTAAATCCGTATAGTGCTTTCCTTTACGAACATTAATAGACATACCGATTGAATGTAAAACAAAATCAATTTTACCTCCTAATATCTCTTGGGATTTGGTAAAGAGGTTTTCTAAATCTTCCATAGAAGTCGCGTCAGCAGGAATAATCTCGGCATTACACTTCTCAGCCAAATCCTTAATAGCGCCCATTCTCATCGCAATAGGTGCATTGGTTAAGACAAACTCAGCGCCTTGTTTTTTAGCTTCTTCTGCGACCTTCCATGCGATAGACTTAGGGTCTAGAGCTCCAAAAATAATCCCTTTTTTTCCTTTTAACAGCATTCTGTAGATTGTTTAATTTGGACAAATATAACTGAATTTATGATTTACTTAGTGATTTGAAATGAGTGCTTTTGCATTTTCTAAAGCAGCCTCAGTGATGGTCTCTCCACTAAGCATTTTTGCGAGCTCTTCGAGACTTTCGCTTTCATCTAATTTCCGTACAATGGTTTTGGTCGTATTCAAATCGTCGATCTTCTCTACTTTGTAATGTTGATCCGCTTTAGCAGCTACCTGAGGAAGGTGACTGATGACGATGAGCTGAATCTCTCGAGCCATACCCTGTAATATTTTTGAAATTTTACTCGCCACTTCACCAGAAACGCCGGTATCGATCTCATCCAAAATTAAACAAGGTAAATTAAGGTGTTTCACCAACAAAGCTTTAATCGCTAGCATGAGCCTTGACATCTCTCCACCAGAAGCTACTTTAGACATTTCTTCTAGAGGCATTCCTTTATTGGCTGAAAAAAGAAAACGAACTCGATCTTTACCCCACTCATTTAGCTCGTCTTGTGGCTCAATAGATACTTTGAATTGTCCATTTTTAATGCCCAATTCATTGATTGTTTCTATCAAAAAAGTTTCTATCTCTGAGCTTACTGAAGCTCTGTTAGAGCTTATACATTCGGCAGTGGCATTCATTTGTTCTCGAAGTTTAATGATTTGATTTTCGAGCTCCAAAACGCGAGCGTCTACCGAAGAGAGTTTAGATAGTTTTGATTCAATTACTTTTTGTTTTTCAAGCAATTCTTCAAAACTGCCTACATGGTGCTTTTGCTCAAGTTGATTGATCAGATTCAATCGATTGCTGAGCTCCTCAGTGTTACAATCTTCTTGTTCGATCATTGAAAGAAGTACTTCACTCTCTTTACTTAAATCTGAAAGTTCAATAAGCACACTTTCCAGACGATCGGCGCACTCTTTGTATTTAGGATCAATTTCTGCAATTTTTTGCAATTCAGTAGATAATTCTTGCAATTGTCCATTCACAGGAATTTGCAAGTGGTTATCATCTATCGTAAAGGATATTTTCTGTAGTGTGTGTAAAACTTCTTCCCTATTTTCTACTCTTTTCAATGATGACAACAGAGTCTCCTTTTCACCAGAAATTAGATTTGCTGATTCGAGTTCAGTATGTAAAAATGAAAAATAGTCCAGTTGATTCTTAGATTCATCTCCGACACTCAGAAGTGTATTCAATTCATTCTTTAATCCTTTAAGGTCTTGATAAGCAGATGCATAGGACTTAATAAGTTCGCGATGATTGGGTGCACTTACTTCTGACAAACTATCAATAAGCTGAAGCTGATAGTTCGCTTTGTGGAGTAAAAGACTTTGGTGTTGTGAGTGTATGTCAACCACTTCATTAGAAAACTCCTTCAGTTGTTCTAGATTTACCGGACAGTCATTGATGAATGCTCTAGACTTACCGTTGCTGTACACCTCTCTTCGGACAATCGTCTGAGATGGCTCGTAATCAATATCTTCTTGGTGAAAAAAATTGGACAACTGATAGTTCTGAATATCAAAAGAGGCTTCTACAATGCATTTTTTTGCACTGGGATTGACAGCCTTTCGATCAGATCTATGCCCCATAATAAGTTGTAGAGCACCCAATATAATCGATTTACCTGAACCTGTTTCTCCAGTAACTACACTAAATCCCTGATGAAAATCAATTTCAAGAGCATCAATGATTGCATAGTTTTTTATAGATAAATGTTTTAACATAGACTACCGAGTTCCTTGATTCTGGAGCATACTTTCCCATTTATTTGTATTGGCTGGGTCAATTTGCTTGAGCATTTCGGCCAACTCATTCTTATTGGTGATAAACCCATCAGAATAAACTTTTGTTATCTCATCAGCTTTCGCATCGAAAAAAAGTTTCAACAAATAAGCCCCTTGCTTTCTGTCTGCTGAAGTTTTTACGTTGTACAATGCTGCAGTAATTTCATCTCTTCCAGCTTCTGCTTGTTCTGTTAAAACATCCAAACCCTCTCTATGATAAGTGTACATGGCATTACGCAGCGGTTTAAAGTCACTGTGAAGTAAGTTTTCTACCATCCAGTAACGATTGAACGTTCCCTCGTATGGCTTCCAGCCGGATGCTTTGGGATCACTCTGTGCATTATTGATGATTTTCTGAGCTTTCAAAAAATAAGGTTCACCTGATAATGGTGAAAAAGTATCATAATCCATACCTATAATGGTGTAAGCGTAAAAAGACAATAAAGAAATTAAATTTGAGGTGTGATTGTGTTCGTTAAACTCAAGCGTTTCGTTTTCAGTATACTCAAATCGAATGTCCGAATCCACCAACTTCAGTATTGATGCGTTGTATGAAGTTTTATAGATGGGTCTTGAAGACTTAACGGTAAAGGTTCCTTTGTAACCGTTAGCTCCTACTTGACTGGTAAGATTTATGATGACATTACATTCTATACGCTCTTCAGGAGAATAAACATCGTTGGTCCATCGAGTGTTGTTCATGAATTCATAAATAACCATTCGCATATTTGTAAAGATCTGACGACTTGTTCCTTGTATTTTTTGAGAATTTATCTGAACGCGGCAGTTCAATTCTTGAGCATGTAATTGCAGACTAAAAAATACTAATAAAAAGGTGCAGATTGTTTTATGCATCAATTTCGCTTAAAATGGTGTTTACGATGTCTTCAGCAACTTCTTGCTTAGATTTTAACTCAAAGCTAAGCATTTTATTGCCTTTTGTAATTAGGGTAATCTTATTCGTATCAAATTCAAAACCCGCTCCTTTATCGTTGAGCGAATTCAAGACAATCAAATCTAAATTTTTTCGCTTCAATTTGGATCGCGCATTTTCAACTTCATTGGTAGTTTCTAATGCAAAGCCTACTAAAAATTGATGTTTTTTAATCGTCCCCATATGAGCTAAAATATCTTTGGTTTGCTGAAGTTCAATATGAGTTAAACCCTCTGTTTTCTTCAGTTTATCCGAATGAATTGAAGCGGGACTATAATCGGATACTGCTGCTGCTGCGACGACAATATCCGAAATTGTAAAATGGCTCATGCAAGCATCAAACATTTCTTTTGCAGACTCTACCCTACAAATTGAAATATTATGATGTACGGGGTTTTGAGCAGAGGGACCTAATATCAATTGAACATCAGCACCCTGATTGGCGAAATTTAACGCCAGCTCACATCCCATTTTTCCAGAGGAACGATTACCTATAAATCGAACAGGATCAATAGATTCATAGGTAGGACCGGCTGTAACGAGAACCTTGGTATTGTATAGAGGAAGTTTATCCCTCAAATCTTTACAAACAAATTGATAGATCTGTGCAGGCTCTGCCATTCTACCCTCTCCTACCAAACCACTTGCCAATTCGCCATGTTCTGCGGGTATTATTATATTTCCGTATGAACTTAGCTTTAAAAAATTATCCTTTGTAGAGGGATGTTTATACATATCTAAATCCATAGCCGGTACAAAATAGACGGGGCATTTGGCAGAAAGATAGGTCGCCATTAAAAGATTGTCACAAATTCCTTGACACATCTTAGCCAAAGTATTTGCGGTAGCGGGTGCTATCACAAACAAGTCGGCCCATAAACCTAAAGAAACATGATCATTCCACCTCGGGTTTTCTTCATCTGTAGTAAACTCTGAAAAAACCTCGTTGTTGGATAAGGTGGATAAGGTAAGTGGTGTAATAAAAGATTTGGAGGCAGGGGTCTGTATGCACTTTACATGTGCCCCTGCCTTTACAAATTCTCTTACCAGGTGAGCAGTTTTGTAGGCGGCTATACCGCCAGTAATACCGATGAGGATATTTTTACCGCTTACCATGAGGTATACTATTCTTGTTTAGGAGCTTTTACAAAAAGCTCATCATCCAATAACTCTCGAGTTGCTATGAGAGTTGGCTTGGGTAATTTCTCATAAAACTTAGAGACTTCAATTTGCTCTTTGTTTTCGAAAACCTCATCCAAACTATCGTTGTGAGTTGCAAACTCATCTAATTTAGAGATCAACTCTTCTTTGATTTCGGAACCGATCTGATTGGATCTTTTTTCCAAGGCAACAATAGCTTCGTATATATTACCTACTTTATCCTCTAGCAACTTATTGTTGTTCGTTACTGTTGTTTTTGAGGCTGATGTTTTTTTGTAATCCATAAGATATGAGCTTATTTCCTGAGTAATTTGACTTGTTTGAAAATTCTTTTCGATTCCTGCATCCATTCACTTTTAGGATAGGCGTTTTTAAATTGATTGAATGCAATGATCGTGTCTTTGATCCTTTTTTCTTTTTTACGCTCCACACTATTTTCTGCAAGCAAATAGAAACTTTTAAGTTGCAAAAATAGGATTTCCTCTCTAAATGATGAATTGTGTTTCTCCTGAAGAGCTATATTGAAGGCATGTATGGCCGATTTGTAATTTTCTGTGGTGAAATAAAGCTTTGCATTTTCGAAATTCTTGCGTTCTAGCTTATACTCCAACTCCTCTTTAAGACTCATACAACTTGTGGCATACGAACTCTCAGCATACTGATCTAAAAATATTTCAGCTTCCTCTAAGGCCTTGTAAGTACTGGATTGATCTAAGCTGTATTTAGGCGAAAGTAAGTAATGGCAATAAACGGCCAAATAAGCACACTCCTCTGCTTTGGGGTTTTCTTTGTAAGTCGTGGAAAAATTATTGAGGTGAAATGCAGCAGAAAGATAATTACCTTTTTCAAACTCGATTTTACTGTAGTAATAGTAAACATCCTCAGCTTTATCCGTTCCCCGGTATAAGAGAAGTAATTCATTAAAAATTGGAAAGGCCTTGATGTATTCTTCATCATCAAAGAATTTTACAGCCTCATCGAATTTATAATCCAAATCATTACTCTTTAGCAACTTCTGGTAAGAACCACAAGAGCTAAAAATGGCAATTGCTATAACCCAAAAATGGGATGTACTCAATTTTATCATAATGCAAAGATATCAATTTAAAGAAATTTACACTTAAATGTGAGGACTTATCATCTACAATTTTGGCTACATGGTTTCAATTTGTATTTTTGCCCATATTTGAAACGAGAGAAGAATGGATTTATTTGAAAAATTAAGGCAAAATCGAGGACCGCTAGGACAACATGCAAAAGATGCTCATGGGTATTTTACGTTTCCTAAACTAGAAGGAGAAATTGCCAGTAAAATGACCTTTAGAGGAAAAGAAGTTCTTACCTGGAGCATCAACAATTATTTAGGATTGTCTAACCACCCAGAAGTTCGAGAAGTTGATCAAAATGCTTCACGTGACTGGGGATTGGGTTACCCAATGGGTTCAAGAATGATGTCGGGTAATACAGACCTGCACGAAGAACTTGAAAATGATTTATCGGAATATGTAAAAAAAGAAGATACAATTCTTCTTAATTTCGGCTACCAGGGAATGCTTTCTGCCATTGATGCACTTGTAGATCGCAAGGATGTAATTGTATACGATAGCGAATGTCATGCCTGCATTATTGATGGTGTAAGACTTCACCAAGGTAAGCGATTCGTATATCCACACAATGACATTGAGAATTTAGAGAAACAACTGGGTAGAGCTGAGAAAATAATTGCCGAAACAGGAGGTGCCATTCTTGTAATTACCGAAGGTGTTTTTGGAATGTCTGGAGATTTGGGTGACCTTAGAGGTGTTACAGCACTCAAAAAGAAATACAATTTCAGAGTCTTTGTTGATGATGCGCACGGTGTAGGTACTATGGGTAAAACAGGAAGCGGAAGTGCTGAACAATTGGATTGTATTGACGACATTGATGTACTCTTTGGAACTTTTGCAAAATCTTTTGCATCCGTTGGTGCCTTCATCTCATCTACGGAAGACGTTGTTGAGTATCTTAGATACAACATGCGTTCGCAAATATTTGCTAAATCGCTTCCAATGCCCTTGGTCGTAGGAGCGATAAAACGTCTGGAAATCATGCGTAGAGGTACCGAACAGAAAGACAAGCTGTGGACGATCGCTAACGCTTTGCAATCTGGTCTTAAAAAAGCAGGATTCGAACTTGGAAACACAGAATCTGCTGTTACTCCGGTTTATTTATCCGGTGGGGTTGGAGAAGCTACAAACTTAACCTTTGACCTTCGTGAAAACTACAGTATTTTCTGTTCTATAGTTACCTATCCAGTGGTTCCTAAAGGGGTTATACTACTTCGTCTAATTCCAACAGCTGTTCACACACTTG
Source organism: Flavobacteriales bacterium UBA7430 (assembly GCA_002478765.1). GTDB lineage: Bacteria > Bacteroidota > Bacteroidia > Flavobacteriales > UBA7430 > UBA7430. Next base: position 8,425 of record DLQO01000004.1, on the reverse strand, counting down.
AAGAGGTTGAATACACCATCAAGTCATTTTCTGAAATCAAAGACAAACTTGCCAAAGGTGAATACATATCAGAGGAAATAGCTAACATCTAGCTATTAACCTTTAATTTCGAAATAGAAAGTTCCGTAGAAATACGGGGCTTTTTTTTATTAAAAAAACCATGCACTGTGAGTATTTTCTATTTTAAAAAATTCAGTATCAAACAAGATAAAACGGCCATGAAAGTTGGTACGGATAGTATTCTTTTGGGAGCCTGGATGAAAATGGATCATACATACAACGAGATACTCGATGTAGGAACAGGAACAGGCTTACTAGCTCTCATGATGGCTCAAAAAAAACCAGATGCAAAAATCACCGCCATTGAGATGGATGAAGATGCTTATAAACAAGCAAAAAACAATGCCAAAGTTAGCGTTTGGAAAGATCAAATCAATGTGGTGTTGACGGATGCAAAAACCTGGGAGTCTAAAAGTAAATTTGATTTAGTGATTGCCAATCCACCCTACTTTGATAAATCAATTTTATCAAAAAATCAGAACCGACAAAAAGCCAGACATCAAGCGCATTTCTCAACAGACGACTTGTTAGAACTGTGGTATAAATATGGCAGACAGAAATCAGACTTAGCTTGTGTCTTGCCTATAAATGAGTCACTGAAAGTCGTAGATAAAATCTCTCAAAAAGGATGTTTCATTAAAGATTATTTGATTGTTAAATCCTTTAAGAACCAACCCGGAAAAAGAGCTTTATTATTGATCAGTAAAGAGGAATCTGTTAGAACGGATTCAGAAATTTGCATTTATGCTGCTGAGGGACAGTATTCAAAAGAGTATATTGAATTGACCAAAGACTTTTATTTACACTTTTGAAACATTCTGCTCGATAAATTGAATGCCGAATTGCTCCAGTTCAGCTAGTATAGGTAAATACATCTCCTTAGAAACAGGTACAGCTACCCCAACGGTCTTAATTTCACCTTTTAGAATGCGTTTAGCAGCAATGGCAAGAGGCAAACCTACAGTCATTGACATGGCTGTTTGAATTTGATCATGACCCACCAAAACTAAGGAGGAATGTAATTCATGAATCTCACTTTCTAATTCATACGTAAATTGATGTTGCATGACAATCATATCCTTGTCACTTGCGTCCAACCTCCATTTATCTTCAAGAAGTTTTTGCAACACTTGTGCTGGAGATGATAGGCACAGCTCAATTGATGTATCGTCAAAGAAACCAAGCCACTTTACTTTTTCAACCACCAAATTGGAAGCACCAAAATCAGATTTCAAACAATCTTCAATTGAACGATTTCCCAGCATCAAAAATGATGTAAAAAAGGACCTATAAGTCATCGCTGAAACATTCATTTCATAAGAATCATCTGTCATACCCATTTGAACAAATAAATTCCATGCCTCAGCAAAACCGGGCCTTCTTAGTGTACCCCTTAAAAGAGTTGTCACATCCTTTAATTGATAAATTGATCTGTAAGAAATAGAATCTCTATTGGCATAAGCCTCAAAGTCACCATAATCTGGCACCCGAACAGGAGTGGTTCTTTGAAATAATTGATGGTAAGGAATGTATTTGTATTGGCCACCCTCCAAATACTTTGCAGTGCCTTGACCCGCGAGTATCACATTATGGGGATTCCAGGTAAACTTATACTGCCAGGGGTTGGTGTCTGAATCGGGAGCTATTAAGCCTCCACAAAAAGACTTGAAACTTTTAAGAGAACCGCCCTTGGATTTAATTTCATCAATGATTTTCATCGCGGACATATGATCAAGCCCAGGGTCTAACCCCATTTCATTGAGTAACAACACCCCCTTCTGAGTAGCTTTTTCGTGTAAGCTTCGTATTTCCTTAGAAACGTAGGAAGCTGTTACCATAGGTTTCATGAATGCCACACAATCTTTTGCAACTTTCAAGTGTAGATGGGCAGGTAGCATAGAAATTACCAGATCTGCTTTTTGAATTTCCAGAGCTCTTTGGTCGGCATCAAAAACATCAAAAAAAATAGTTTTCACACGCTCATGGTCTGCAAACTCAACAGGTAAAAAACGAAAGTCTTTATCAGCAATCGTTAGTTGAATATTTTCTTTAAAGGACAACTCAACAAGGTACTTTATAAGCGCAGGTGTTGATCGTCCAGCTCCAATAATAAATATATTTTTTGTCATCAGTTTATCTATATCATTAAGCGAATGTAAATCAATTTTTATAAATTTGAATATATACGTACTTTCAAATACTTGAATTTCAAAAGATCCATTAAGAGAATTATTTACATCCATTTAAATCAGTCTCGCATAAAATCTTTTGTGTAGATTACAGATTGGTGTGAATGTTGTTTGAATTTGACGCGTTGTACTTAATGGTAATCCAAAAGTTGCGATTATAATAATTTGAACCTCTAGTCCCTCAAACCCTTTCAGGTAGTGAACTTATTGTACTGGAAATGATTAACTAAAAATTTAATAATGAACATCGAACTAGGGAAAAAATCATCAAAACAATCTGCATCTGATTACGGTATAGAAAATGCTACCGTTCACTGGAACTTAGATGCTGACACATTAGCTGAAATATCCGTAAAACAAAAAATGGGTGTTTACTCCAACACAGGTGCATTGGCAGTAGATACTGGAGAGTTTACCGGGAGGTCGCCAAAAGATCGGTTTATCGTTGAAGATTCTATCACAAAAAAATACGTGTGGTGGGGAGACATCAACATCCCATTTGATTCTGATAAATTTCATCAACTATACACCAAGGTAATCCATTATTTCTCAAACAAAGAAATCTACGCTAAGAATGCCATAGCTTGTGCGTCCGACAAACATAAATTAGCACTAACCGTGGTCAGCGAATATCCTTGGTCAAGCCTTTTTACGCACAATATGTTTTTAAGGCCGTCTGCCACAGAAATTGATACATTCAAATCAGAATGGACCGTTGTAAATGCGCCAGGATTTAAGGCAGACCCAGAAGTAGATGGAACTCGCAAACACAATTTCGCCATCATCAACTTTTCTGAAAAAATAATTTTAATAGGTGGTACAGGCTATACCGGTGAAATTAAGAAGGGTATTTTCTCTGCTCTAAATTTTATTCTGCCCTACGAAAAGAATATACTATCCATGCACTGTTCTTCAAATGTTGGGGAAAATGGAGATACTGCATTATTTTTTGGTCTATCAGGAACGGGGAAAACTACTTTATCTACAGATCCAAATAGAAATCTTATTGGGGACGATGAACACGGATGGTCAAAAAATGAAGTCTTCAATTTTGAAGGAGGGTGTTACGCAAAATGTATTGATCTTTTCGAAGAAAAAGAACCGGACATATTCCACGCTATTAAAAAGGGTGCCATGCTTGAGAATATTACGTTCAACGAAGGTACAAATGTGCCTGACTATACTTCAGATGCCAAAACCCAAAATACACGTGTTAGTTACCCCATAAATTACATTAAAAACATTCAAAATCCTTCTACAGGGCCTGAACCAAAAAACATTTTTTTTCTAACCTGCGATGCTTTTGGAGTGCTCCCTCCGATCTCCAAACTAACAACAGGCCAAGCCATGTATCACTTTATTTCTGGATATACAGCCAAAGTAGCCGGGACAGAGGAAGGGATTACCGAACCTAAAACAACATTTTCTGCTTGTTTTGGCGCGCCTTTCATGCCCTTGCATCCAATTATATATGCAGAAATGCTGGGTAAAAAGATGGCAGCAAGCGAAGTGAATGTATGGTTGGTTAATACCGGGTGGTCTGGAGGTGGATATGGTGTAGGATCTCGAATAAAACTAAAACATACTCGTTCAATGATAAGCGCAGCATTGGAGGGAGATCTAGACAATGTAGACTATCAAAATCACCCCATTTTTGGTCTGCATATGCCGCAAAATTGTCCAAATATTCCTACTGACATACTCAATCCAAGAAACACCTGGAGTGACAAAGTTGCCTATGACGCAAAGGCAAATGACCTAGCTAAAGAATTTAGAGTTAATTTCGAACCCTTTAACAGTGATGCTAACGAAAAGATTCTTGAGGCTGCTCCAAAAGTAATTGTAGAAGGTTGAAGCATTTTTATAATTGAATACGCGTCTATTGATTTGCATTTTTATACTTTCGTTTCATGCAACTATTCTATTGTCCAGAAGTTATAAATGGTACTCTATATCTGAATCCAGATGAGAGCAGACATTGTTTTAAAGTACTTCGGAAGAAGCTTGGTGATGTAATCCATCTCATTGATGGTGAAGGAAACTTTTATGAAGTAAGAATCAATATGGCTTCTCAAAAAAGGATCTCCTTTGAAATTATAAAATCTTGGCCTGAAGAAAAACGTCCTTATGAGCTACATATAGCAATCGCTCCACCGAAAAATATAGACCGATTTGAATGGTTTTTAGAAAAGGTAACCGAAATCGGTATTGATGAAATTACACCCGTGTTTTGCGATCATTCGGAACGGAAAACCATCAAGAAAGAACGACTTTTCAAAATACTACTTTCAGCTACGAAACAATCTCTAAAGGCAAAATTGCCTGTTTTAAATGCCCCCATTTCATTTCGAAATTTCATTCTAAAAAACCAATCGACGTCGTGCTATATTGCTCATTGTGAAAATCAAAATAAAGAAAGTTTAAAAAATTTACCATCTTCAAATACAACCATACTTATAGGTCCTGAGGGAGATTTTAGTACTAATGAAATAAGCTTAGCTTTGAAGAATGAGTTTACACCAATTCATCTGGGGAATTCTCGCCTAAGAACAGAAACAGCAGGTGTCGTTGCCTGTCATACCGTAGCTTTACAAAATGAAAAAATTTAAGTATTTATTCTTGATTTTAGTGCCCATAATTATGGGTTTTAATAGTTACAGTTATAAAGTAGGCGTTTTGAAATACAATGGCGGAGGCGATTGGTATTCAAACCCAACTTCAATGACCAATTTAATTACTTTTTGTTCAAAGGAATTAAACATGAACATCCACCCTAACTATGATGTGGTTGATGTGTCCAGTTCGGAATTGTTTCGTTATCCATTCATTCACATGACGGGACATGGTAATGTCGTTTTTTCAGATGTTGAAACAGAGAATCTTAGAACCTATCTAATTGGTGGCGGATTTTTACATATCGACGACAACTATGGCATGGACCCCTACATCCGACCTGAAATGAAAAAAGTATTTCCAGAGCTTGATTTCATAGAATTGCCATTCAGTCATCCAATATATCACCAAAACACAAACTTCGATACTGGGTTGCCAAAAATTCACGAACACGACGGCCAACCTGCGCGTGGTTTTGGATTGATCTATGAGGCTCGCCTCGTATGTTTTTATACCTTTGAATCGGATCTGGGAGACGGCTGGGAAGACTACGAAGTTCATAAAGACAGTCGTCAGATACGCCGTTTGGCTTTAAAAATGGGTGGAAACATTCTACAATATGCATTAATGAACTAACAAACCATAACATGAAAAAAATATTCTTAACCTTACTTTGTACTTCTTTGTACTTGAATTCCTTTGCACAAATTCAATACTCAGATGACGATAACCTATCATATCCTCAGGTAAAAAATCTTTCTGGACCAAGAGTGGGTATAACCTTCGTTACAACGGGTCAATTGACTCGAGATCTAAAAAGTGAATTGGGTCTAAACTCACAATTTATTTCACAATTTGGATACCAATTTGAGAAGCAAGTCATGGGAGATGATAAAATTGCTGGGCTGGTTGAAGGAATCGCATTTATTGGCGGTTTGGAGTACGGTCTTTTCCTTCCAAGCATAAGCGGTCTGTTTGGAGCTCGATTCAGTTCGGGTTATGAATTTGCGGTCGGTCCGAACATTTCTCTCTCCGGAGCCACTTTAGTACTTGGCGCTGGAAGAACTTTAGACTTAGGGAACCTTTACATCCCTATAAACATTGCTTGGGTACCATCCGTAAAGAAAGAAAAAACCAGGGCGGGGCAAACTGAAACCTACAACACGGGTCATCGATTTACATTAACGATTGGTTTTAACTTTAATAAGCGGTAGATGAAAATATTATTACTGATTGTATGCCTTACATCTTTTGGTCTTAGTGCTCAAATACAAAAAAATAATCAACAATTTAATGATTACAAATACACAAAGGACTTCGATCAGGGTGTATTAGACGCCAAAAGACATTTTAATGGAACAAGAGATTTTGTTATCGGGTTTGTAAGCTTTCCTGCTTACTATGTACCCGCAGTAATATGTTATGCTACACCTCCAAAAGACAGACGTTTCATAAACCTTCAAAATCCTAACAACGATTACTTGTTCTCAAATTCTGATTATTACCAAGGCTATCGATACGGTGCAACAAAAAAGAAAAGAAAACGATTGATGGAAGGTTCAGTAACATCGGTAGGAATTGGTGCGACTTTAATAATTTTTGCCCTATCCAGCCTGGCCATATAGATAAGAATTAAGCATGGATGTGAAGCATAAAGACGTGCAAGACTTTATCAATCAGCACCTGCATTGCACAGCTGCTGAAATAATGTTACATGCTTCAAAATTCCCAGAGTGGGATATGAAAGTAGTTGCACAACAATTGGTTGGGAAACAGTTGGCGAAAAGTAAACTACCTCGTTGGTTTGTTAATGATAAAATCCTATACCCCATTCGTTTGTCGATGGAACAATGCTCCTCAGAAGCCACAGCAGCATACAAAAACCAAATCCTAGCAGGTGGGCAAGGAATCGATGTAACAGGAGGTTTTGGAGTAGATACTTATTTTCTTGCATTAAAGGCAAAGTCTGTTATTTACTGTGAACAGAACAAAGACTTAGCAGAAATAGTTAAACACAACCTGGATGTACTCGGGCAGGAAAATCATTCAGTTTTTTCAGGGGATGGCGTAAAACATCTTGATCAATGTGAAGGATTGGACTGGGTTTTCATTGATCCAGCGCGTCGAAGTAAAAATCAAAGAGTCTTTCGATTGCAAGACTGTGATCCAAATGTCATCAATATTCAGGATAAACTGTTTGAAAAAGCATGTCAAATACTCATCAAAACCGCCCCCCTATTAGACATAAAACAGACATTAATCGATTTAAGATATGTGAAAGAGGTACATGTCGTTTCGGTAAACAATGAATGTAAAGAAGTACTCTATCTGTTAGAGAAAAATTTTGTCGGTGAAGTTAAAATCCATTGTGTGAATATCACAAAGGGCAATCAAGAGACGTTTTGTTTTACCGGAACCGAGGAGAAAGCTACTCAAACACACCTTTCAAATCCTCAAAACTACATATACGAAGCAAATTCCAGCATCATGAAAGCTGGAGCATTTAAGTCTATAGCAGCTCGATATGGACTGAGTAAACTACACCAAAATACGCACCTTTACACTTCAGATAAATGGGTTGCTAATTTCCCTGGAAGAAGCTTTAAACTCCTAGATGTTCTAAGCCCTAACCGAAAAGTACTCACGAAACTGAAGATTCAAAAAGCAAATCTTTCCTGCCGGAATTACCTCCAAAAAGTCGATGTTTTAAAAAAGAAACTAAAATTAAAGGACGGTGGAGACAATTACATATTTGCTACAACCCTAAGTGATGGAAAACCAAAACTGTTGTGGTGTAAAAAAGTGCAGGCAAAATAAAAACTATGTGTTCTTAATTCGAACCAGACAACGCTTTGTTGTAATTGTCAATAGCAACGAAATAGTCAGGATCTTCCAACACATTTACATCACAAATCTTCTCTGCCTTTTTAATGAGTGCTACACAATCAGGGCTTAAATGTCGTAGATGAATCATTTTACCCTGATTCTGGTAGCGTTCGGCCATCTTATTGATCGCTTCAATTGCTGACTGATCCGTTATTTTTGACTCTTTGAAGTCAATAATGACCTCCTTTGGATCTTCAAAAATTGTAAATTTAGAGTTAAACAACTCGACAGACCCAAAGAATAGAGGTCCAAATATCTCGTAGTGTTTTATGCCATGATCATCGATGAATTTGCGAGCACGAATACGAAGCGCATTTTCCCAAGCGAAGACCAAGGAAGAAACAATAACTCCAGCGAAAACAGCTATCGCTAAATCAAAGATTACCGTCATTACCGTAACCAAAACAATCACGATGATATCCGGCAACGGTATTTTGTTCCAAACTTTAAAGGTGTTCCATGCGAAAGTACCGATTACAACCATAAACATCACACCTACCAATGCAGCGATAGGAACCATTTCAATGTAAGTTGATGCGAATAAAATAAAACATAACAGAGCCAACGCAGCAACAATACCTGAAAGTCTTCCTCGACCACCGGACTTGATGTTAATAATACTTTGACCAATCATCGCACATCCGCCCATACCACCAAAGAAACCATTAACAATATTA
>DLQO01000077.1 GCA_002478765.1 Flavobacteriales bacterium UBA7430 | reverse complement strand
GAGTTCGAGTCTCGTCTCTCGCTCTATGTTACTGCACGGGGTAGTAACATTATTCATTTAGTTTTAAATATTTAAGCTATCTTATCATGGCAAAAGAAACTTTTCAAAGAGGTAAGCCGCACTTAAACATTGGTACTATTGGTCACGTTGATCATGGTAAGACAACTCTTACTGCTGCCATTACTACTGTGTTGGCGACTGATGGTCTTGCTGCAAAACAAGACTTCGATGCAATTGACAATGCTCCAGAAGAAAAAGAGCGTGGTATTACAATTAACACGTCTCACGTAGAGTACGAAACAGTAAATCGTCACTACGCCCACGTTGACTGTCCAGGTCACGCCGATTATGTGAAAAACATGGTTACAGGTGCTGCACAGATGGATGGTGCGATTTTGGTAGTAGCTGCGACTGATGGTCCTATGCCTCAGACTCGTGAGCATATTCTTCTAGCACGTCAGGTAGGTGTACCGCGTTTGGTCGTATTCATGAATAAAGTGGATATGGTAGACGATGAAGAATTATTAGAATTGGTAGACATGGAAATCCGTGACTTACTTTCATTCTATGAGTTCGATGGTGACAACACTCCAGTCGTTCAAGGTTCAGCACTTGGTGCATTGAACGGTGAAGACTCTTGGGTTGCTACAGTTAAAGAATTAATGGTGCAAGTTGACGCATGGATTGAAATGCCAGTTCGTGACGTTGAGAAATCCTTTTTGATGCCTGTAGAGGATGTATTCTCTATTACAGGTCGTGGTACAGTTGCTACAGGTAGAATTGAGACAGGTGTTGCTAATACTGGTGATGTTGTCGACATTCTTGGTATGGGTGCTGAAAACCTACAATCTACAGTTACTGGGGTAGAGATGTTCCGTAAAATCTTAGATAGAGGTGAAGCTGGAGACAACGTAGGTCTATTGCTACGTGGTATCGAGAAAGCGCAAATCAAAAGAGGTATGGTAATTTGTAAACCAAGTTCTGTAACTCCACACGATAAATTTAAAGCTGAGGTTTACGTATTGAAGAAAGAAGAAGGTGGTCGTCACACTCCTTTCCATAACAAATACCGTCCACAGTTCTACATCCGTACAACAGATGTAACTGGTGAGATCATTTTACCTGATGGAACTGAAATGGTAATGCCTGGTGATAACTTAACGATTACTGTTAATTTAATCAATACAGTAGCCTTGAGTAAAGGTTTACGTTTTGCAATCCGGGAAGGTGGTAGAACTGTTGGTGCTGGTCAGGTTACCGAAATCCTTTAGTAAACGATTTCATATATAAATTAAAAAGAGTGAAATCCCCTTTATGGGGTTTTCACTCTTTTACTCACGGGTATGGTGCAATGGTAGCATACCGGTCTCCAAAACCGTCGATGGGAGTTCGAATCTCTCTACCCGTGCTGTAAAACGATAAAGAAGATGAAGAAGTATATTATAGAATCTGTACAAGAACTGACAAATAAAGTTACTTGGCCTACTGTCGCTCAACTTCAGTCGAGTACGATATTAGTGGCTGTAGCTTCAGTTATTATTGCCTTGATCATCAGTTTGATGGATTTGGGCTTCGATACAATTCTTGGTGAGTTTTATAGCATATTCTAAACCTACACAGGTGTATTTATGGTTGAGTTGAAGAAAAAATGGTACGTTGTAAGAGCAGTTTCCGGTCAAGAGACTAAGGTAAAACTCTACATTGAAAAGGAAATTGAACATTTGGGTATGCAGGATTATGTAGCTCAGATTTTAGTTCCCACAGAGAAAGTGTACCAGGTAAGAAATGGAAAGAAAGTAACCAAAGAACGGAACTATTTTCCAGGTTACGTGATGATAGAAGCAGCACTAGTTGGTGAAGTGGTCCATGTGATAAAGTCAATTACGGGTGTCATTGGTTTTCTAGGTGCGACCAAAGGAGGAGATCCTGTGCCTCTTAGAGTTTCAGAAGTCAACAGGATTTTAGGTAAAGTTGATGAATTGGCTGAGTCTGAAGAATTGATGAGCGTCTCTTATGTTGTAGGAGAAACTGTAAAAGTTGTTGATGGACCCTTTAATGGCTTTAACGGCTTGATAGAAGAAATCAATGAAGATAAGCGTAAGTTACTCGTAATGGTGAAAATATTTGGTAGAAAAACACCATTGGAGCTGAACTTTATGCAAGTAGAAAAAGAATCTTAAAATTTTAAGTGTTTTTTTTGGATGACCCACATGTAATGCTTCCTAATCCAAATTTAAACATTTAGTAACCGAGTATAAAAACAAAAATAATGGCAAAAGAGATAATAGGGCTCATTAAGTTGCAAGTCAGAGGTGGTGCCGCTAACCCTTCTCCTCCTGTAGGTCCAGCCTTAGGTGCGAAAGGTGTTAACATCATGGAATTCTGTAAGCAGTTTAATGCTCGTACGCAGGACAAAGCCGGTAAGGTTCTTCCTGTTGCAATTACTGTTTACGCTGACAAGTCATTTGACTTTGTAATAAAGACGCCTCCGGCGGCTGTTCAATTATTGGAAGCAGCAAAAGTTAAAAAAGGATCATCTGAATCTAATCGTTTGAAAGTTGCCAAGGTTACTTGGGATCAAGTTCGTGCGATTGCTGAAGATAAGATGCCTGATTTAAACTGCTTTAAAGTTGAATCTGCAATGAAAATGGTTGCTGGTACAGCAAGAAGTATGGGTATTACTGTTAAAGGAGATTTTCCTTCTGCTTAATCATATCGAGACATGGCAAAGTTGACAAAAAAACAAAAAGAAGTTGCTGCAAAATTTGATGTAGCAAAATCATACAACCTTTCTGAAGCGAGTTCAATCGTGAAAGATACTACATCTGGTAATTTTGATGCCAGTGTAGATTTAGCAATCCGTTTAGGTGTTGATCCTCGGAAAGCAAATCAAATGGTTCGTGGAGTGGTAACACTTCCTCACGGAACAGGTAAAGATGTAAGTGTACTTGTTCTTTGTACTCCGGACAAAGAAGAAGAAGCTAAAGCTGCTGGTGCAGACCACGTAGGCTTGGATGAATATGTTGAGAAGATCAAAGGCGGTTGGACCGACGTTGATGTGATCATCACCATGCCAAGTTGTATGGGTAAATTAGGTCCTTTAGGACGCATACTTGGTCCTCGTGGCCTTATGCCTAACCCTAAGACAGGAACTGTTACCATGGATGTAGCTAAAGCTGTAAACGAAGTAAAAGCGGGTAAGATCGACTTCAAAGTTGACAAGTACGGTATAGTGCATGCAAGCGTTGCAAAAGCATCTTTTGATGCGACAAAAATCGCTGACAATGCAGATGAACTAATCCAAACGATTGTTAAGTTGAAGCCTACCTCATCGAAAGGTACATACATTAAGAGTATTACTATTTCAAGTACGATGGGAGCAGGTGTAAAAGTTGACACAAAGTCTATCTAGGACTTAGCAAATCTAAAATACCTTAGGGTTATGACAAAAGAAGAGAAAAAACAAGCTATCGACAAACTTACCGTTTTATTGGCTGCAAGTAAAAATGTATACTTGGCTGATATTTCAGGTATGGATGCTGAACAAACGAGCAAGCTTCGTAGACTTTGTTTTAGTAAAGGTGTACAACTTCAAGTTGTAAAGAACACTTTACTAAAGAAAGCCATGGAGTCTTGTGATAAAGACTACAACGAGTTGTATGATGTCCTTAAAGGGAACACTTCAATGATGCTATCTGAGACGGCTAACGCTCCAGCAAAAGCAATCACTGAGTATCTTAAAAAGAACAAAAATGCTGAAAAACCTTTATTTAAAGGTGCTCATGTTGAAGAGTCTGTTTACTCTGCTGATCAATTAGAAATTCTTGAGACTTTAAAGTCAAAAGAAGAGTTGATTGGAGAGATTATCACGTTACTACAGTCTCCAGCGAAGAACGTAATTTCCGGCCTACAATCAGGTGGAAGTACAATCGCTGGTCTATTAAAGACTTTAGAAGAACGTGCACAGTAAATTAGTACGCACTCTGTTTTCCAAATAAAAATTAATTAAGAAACCTAACAAAAACACATACATTATGGCAGATTTGAAAGAATTCGCTGATCAATTAGTTAACCTAACTGTGAAGGAAGTTAACGAATTAGCATCAATCTTAAAAGACGAATACGGTATTGAACCAGCTGCAGCCGCAGTAGCTGTTGCAGGTCCTGCAGCAGATGGTGGTGAAGCTGCTGAAGAGCAAACTGAATTTGATGTAATCCTTAAAGCTGCCGGTGGCTCTAAATTAGCTGTAGTAAAGCTTGTTAAAGAACTTACTGGTGCAGGTCTTAAGGAAGCAAAAGGAATTGTTGATGGTGCTCCAGCTCCATTAAAAGAAGGTATTTCAAAAGACGAAGCGGAAGCTCTTAAAGCTCAATTAGAAGCTGCAGGTGCTGAAGTAGAGTTGAAGTAATATTTTTTACTTACAATACTTAAGGTTTAGGTTTTAAACTACGGTTTAAACACCTAAACCCTTTTGTGCTTTAGGATAGTCCATTTATTTTTCATTTAAATTTTTGTCCATTGACTCAGACAAAATCAAACGAAAGAATCAGTTTTGCATCCATCAAATCGCAATTGCAGTATCCAGACTTTTTGGATATTCAGTTGAAGTCATTTGAGGATTTTTTCCAGTTGGAAACCAAATCTGAAGACCGAGAAAACGAAGGTCTGTTTAAAGTATTTAGTGAAAACTTCCCGATTTCGGATACGAGAAATAATTTCGTGCTCGAGTTCTTGGATTACTTTGTTGATCCACCTCGTTATGTACTTGATGAATGTATCGAAAGAGGCTTGACCTTCAGTGTCCCTTTAAAAGCTCGCTTGAAGCTTTATTGTACGGACCCAGAACATGAAGATTTCGAAACGATTGTACAAGATGTATATCTAGGTACGATACCTTACATGACTCAAAGAGGTACCTTTGTTATCAATGGTGCTGAACGTGTTTGTGTTTCGCAGTTACATCGTTCGCCAGGGGTTTTCTTCGGACAAAGCTATCATGCCAACGGAACAAAATTATATTCTGCACGTGTTATTCCTTTCAAAGGGTCATGGATAGAATTCGCAACAGATATCAATTCGGTGATGTATGCATACATCGATCGTAAAAAGAAGTTACCTGTAACGACTTTATTACGTGCCATAGGATATGAAAGCGATAAAGACATTTTAAAAATTTTTGACCTTGCTGATGAAGTTAGAGTTAGTAAGGCAGGATTGAAAAGAGTTTTAGGACGTAAGCTTGTTGCTCGTGTTCTTAAAACTTGGTTTGAAGATTTCGTTGATGAAGATACAGGAGAAGTAGTATCTATTGAACGTAACGAGGTTCTTCTAGATCGTGACGTAGTTCTTGAAAAAGAACATGTCGATGTTATTATGGAGGCAGAAGTAAAAACCATTTTACTTCACAAGGAGAATGCGGAAGCATCTGAATATGCAATTATCCATAATACGTTACAAAAAGATCCAACAAATTCAGAGAAAGAGGCCGTTGAGCACATCTACAGACAACTTCGTAATGCGGAGCCGCCTGATGAAGAAACTGCTCGAGGTATCATTGATAAATTATTTTTCTCTGAAACAAGATACAGCCTAGGTGAAGTAGGTCGTTACCGTATAAACAAGAAATTAAATCTTGATTTAGCACTTGACGAAGCCACCTTAACAAAGGTTGACATTATATTAATTATTAAGTACCTGATCGAGTTGGTAAACTCGAAAGCTGAGGTTGATGATATTGATCACTTAAGTAACCGTAGAGTTCGTACTGTTGGTGAACAATTGAATAATCAGTTTGGTGTAGGTTTAGCTCGTATGGCCAGAACCATTCGAGAACGTATGAATGTTCGTGATAATGAGGTGTTTACTCCAATCGATTTGATCAATGCAAAGACTTTGTCTTCTGTGATCAACTCATTCTTTGGAACCAATCAGCTTTCTCAGTTTATGGATCAAACAAATCCATTAGCTGAAATTACGCACAAACGTAGACTTTCAGCTCTTGGACCTGGAGGTTTATCCAGAGAGCGAGCCGGATTTGAGGTTCGTGACGTTCACTACACGCATTATGGACGTTTGTGTCCGATTGAAACGCCTGAAGGACCAAATATTGGTTTGATTTCTTCCCTTTGTGTTTTCGCTAAGGTGAATAAAATGGGATTCATTGAAACTCCTTACAGAAGCGTTGTTGATGGTGTTGTTGACTTTAAGAGTACCCCAGCATATTTAAGTGCTGAAGAAGAAGAAGAAAAAGTAATAGCACAAGCTAATGCACCTGTTAATGCATCTGGTAATTTTGAATTTGACTTGGTTAAAGCGCGTGATACAGGTGATTTCCCTGTTATTGAGCCGAAAAAGTTAGATTATATGGACGTTGCTCCAAACCAGATTTCATCTATTTCTGCATCTTTGATCCCTTTCCTAGAACACGATGATGCCAACCGTGCATTGATGGGATCTAACATGATGCGCCAGGCAGTACCACTAATGAAACCTGAATCTCCAATTGTTGGTACAGGTCTTGAAGGACGTGTTGCTTCTGATTCTAGAGTCTTGGTTAATGCAAGAGGTAATGGTGTTGTATCTTATGTTGATGCCAATAAAATTGTCATTAAATATGACAGAACTGATGAAGAGAGATTGGTAAGTTTTGATGAAGATTCAGTTTCATATAAACTAACGAAGTTTCAAAAAACAAATCAAGGTACGAGTATTAACATCCGACCAATCGTTAAGGTTGGAGATAAAGTATCCAAAGGTCAGGTTTTAACCGAAGGTTATGCGACTCAAAATGGAGAGTTAGCTTTAGGTAAAAACATGAAGGTTGCCTTCATGCCATGGAATGGTTATAACTTTGAGGATGCTATTGTAATTTCAGAGCGTGTGGTTCGTGAAGATATATTTACTTCCATACACATTGATGAATATACTTTAGATGTTCGTGAAACAAAATTAGGGTCTGAAGAATTAACTCCAGACATCCCTAATGTATCGGAAGAGGCTACCAAAGATTTAGATGAGAACGGACTTATTCGTATCGGTGCTCATGTAAAACCTGGTGATATCTTAATCGGTAAGATTACACCAAAAGGTGAGTCAGACCCTTCTCCAGAAGAAAAACTTCTTAGAGCGATATTCGGAGACAAGGCCGGTGATGTGAAAGACGCTTCATTGAAAGCATCTCCATCACTTCAAGGTGTTGTGTTAAGCAAGAAGTTGTTTGCCAGAGCCGTGAAGGACAAGAAGTCACGCCTTGCTGATAAAGAAATTGCTGCCGAACTAGATGCTGAACTTGTACAGGATACCGTTGCATTAAAGGCGATTTTAATTGAGAAACTAATCTCTATAGTTGCAGGTAAAACGTGTCAAGGTGTTGTTAACGAGCTAGGAGAAGTTGTAATTCCTAAAGGTAAAAAGTTCTCTCAAAAGCAATTAAATGCTATTGAAGATTACTCTATTATTTCAACGGATGGCTGGACGACAGAATCACAAAAGAACGTTCTTGTTAATGATTTAATACACAACTTTAACATCAAGTTAAATGATCTTAAAGGTGTTCTTAGACGTAAGAAGTTTACACTCTCAGTAGGAGATGAACTTCCTGCAGGTATCTTGAAATTAGCGAAGGTTTACATTGCGAAAAAACGTAAACTGAAAGTTGGTGATAAGATGGCCGGTCGTCACGGGAACAAAGGTATTGTTGCGCGAATTGTAAGAGATGCAGATATGCCTTTCTCTGAAGATGGAACTCCTGTAGATATCGTTTTAAATCCACTGGGTGTACCATCTCGTATGAACATTGGTCAGATTTATGAAACGGTTCTTGGTTGGGCTGGTATGAATTTGGGTAAGAAGTTCGCTACGCCAATTTTTGATGGTGCTTCTCTGGATGAAATCACAGAATTGACGAATCAAGCTGGAATTCCAGAATATGGACATACCTATCTTTACGATGGTGGTACAGGAGAGCGTTTTGATCAACCTGCTACCGTTGGTGTGATTTACATGCTTAAATTGGGCCACATGGTAGATGATAAGATGCACGCACGTTCTATAGGACCTTACTCTCTGATCACACAACAACCTTTAGGTGGTAAAGCTCAGTTTGGTGGACAGCGTTTTGGTGAGATGGAAGTATGGGCTCTTGAGGCTTATGGTGCTTCGAATATCTTGAGAGAAATTCTAACCGTTAAGTCTGATGATGTTGTCGGTAGAGCCAAGACATATGAATCTATCGTAAAAGGTAAAGTAATGCCTGAGCCAGGCCTTCCTGAATCATTCAATGTATTATTACATGAATTGAAAGGTCTTGGATTGAAGATTAGTTTAGAATAATTTACTATAAAGAGGGTGTCTACGGACACCCTCATATAAAACATAAATTTCTTTAGGTTATGGCAATGAGAAGAAAGGATAATACCCCGCAACAAAAGAGTTTTTCTAAGATAACGATTAGCTTAGCTTCTCCAGAATTTATTTTGGAGGAGTCAAGCGGGGAGGTTTTAAAGCCTGAAACAATTAACTATCGTACCTACAAACCAGAACGTGACGGATTATTTTGTGAGCGTATTTTTGGTCCTGTAAAAGATTATGAGTGTCACTGTGGTAAATACAAGCGTATCCGTTATAGAGGTATTGTTTGTGACCGTTGTGGTGTTGAGGTTACTGAAAAGAAAGTACGTAGAGAGCGTATGGGACACATCAATTTAGTGGTTCCCGTTGCACACATTTGGTACTTCCGATCGCTACCGAACAAAATTGGATACCTTTTAGGTTTGCCTACAAAGAAACTTGACATGATCATTTACTACGAAAGATATGTAGTAGTTCAGCCAGGTGGAGCGGTAGATAATGAAGGTAACCCTTTAGAGTATTTACAATACCTTACTGAAGAGGAATATCTAGATGCATTGGAGCGCTTACCTCGAGAGAATCAGTATTTAGAGGATAAAGATCCAAACAAATTTGTTGCTAAGATGGGAGCTGAAGCTCTTGAATCACTTCTGTCTAGATTAGATCTTGATGAACTGTCTTACACTTTAAGACACAAGGCAAATACAGAAACTTCTCAACAAAGAAAAACAGAAGCTTTAAAGCGATTGGCTGTTGTAGAGGCATTCCGTGATGCAAATACTCGTATTGAAAATAAGCCAGAGTGGATGGTGATGAAAGTTGTTCCGGTTATTCCACCGGAATTACGCCCATTGGTTCCATTGGATGGTGGTCGTTTTGCTACATCTGATTTAAATGATCTTTACCGTCGTGTCATCATTCGTAACAATCGTTTGAAGCGATTGATTGAGATTAAAGCTCCCGAAGTAATCTTGCGAAATGAGAAGCGTATGCTTCAAGAATCGGTTGATTCCTTATTGGACAATACGCGAAAGGCATCAGCTGTTAAGACAGAGTCTAATAGAGCTTTAAAATCACTTTCAGATTCATTAAAAGGTAAGCAAGGACGTTTCCGTCAAAACTTATTAGGGAAGCGTGTTGATTATTCTGCACGTTCTGTAATTGTTGTTGGACCAACACTATTGTTATCTGAGTGTGGTATTCCTAAGAATATGGCTGCAGAACTTTACAAACCTTTCATCGTGCGTAAGCTTATTGAAAGAGGGATTGTTAAGACCGTAAAATCTGCAAAGAAAATTATTGATAAAAAAGATCCTGTAGTTTGGGATATTTTAGAAAATGTGATCAAAGGACACCCCGTACTTCTTAACCGGGCTCCTACACTTCACAGACTAGGTATTCAAGCCTTCCAACCAAAACTAATTGAAGGTAAAGCAATACAGTTACACCCATTGGCATGTACGGCATTTAATGCCGATTTTGACGGTGACCAGATGGCTGTTCACTTACCTTTGACCCCTGCAGCTATTTTGGAAGCTCAGTTACTAATGTTAGGCTCTCACAATATCTTGAATCCTGCGAATGGTGCTCCGATTACGGTTCCTTCTCAGGATATGGTATTGGGCTTGTATTACATGACTAAGCCTCGTAAAACGGACAAGCAGAAGACAATCATAGGTCAGGGCTTAACGTTCTATTCTTCTGAAGAAGTAAGAATCGCATACAATGAAGGTAAAGCAGAGCTGAATGCAGTCATTAAAGTTCGTACGACAGTAAAAGAAGAAGGAGAACTTGTAAGTAAAATCATTGAAACGACTATTGGTAGAGTTTTATTCAACGATGTTGTACCTATTTCGGTAGGATACGTGAATGAGACACTGACTAAGAAAGCTCTTCGAAATATTATTGGTAAAATCCTCAAAGAAACGGACATCCCTACGACGGCTAAATTCCTTGACGAAATGAAGTTGTTGGGATACAAAATGGCCTTTAAAGGTGGACTTTCATTCTCTTTAGGTGACATCATTGTACCGGATCAAAAAGATGCCATGATTAAAAGTGCGAAGGGACAAGTTTCTTCGATTACGGACAGTTACAACATGGGTCTTATTACCAATAACGAACGTTACAACCAAGTTATTGATGTTTGGACAAAAACTAATTCTGAATTAACAGAGCATGCCATGAATCGTTTGATAAACGATCAACAAGGATTTAACTCTGTATACATGATGTTGGATTCAGGTGCTCGTGGTTCGAAAGAACAAATTCGTCAGTTATCTGGAATGCGTGGTTTGATGGCCAAACCACAAAAATCTGGTTCTTCAGGTGGAGCAATTATTGAAAATCCAATTACGTCTAACTTTAAGGAAGGGTTATCAATTCTTGAGTATTTTATTTCTACACACGGTGCTCGTAAAGGTCTTGCCGATACAGCCCTTAAAACTGCCGATGCGGGTTATTTAACACGTCGTCTGGTAGATGTAGCTCAAGATGTGATTATATCTGAAGAAGATTGTGGAACACTTCGTGGTTTACAAGGTGTTGCTCTTAAGAAAAATGAGGACATTGTAGAGACTCTAGCTGAACGTATCACAGGTAGAACATCACTTCATGATGTTATCAATCCATTGAATGGTGACTTACTCGTTGGTTCCGGTGAAGAGATCACTGAAGAGATTGCAAGTAACATTGAGGGCTCTCCTATAGAGATGGTTGAAATTCGTTCTGCACTGACCTGTGAAACCAAACGAGGGATTTGTGCAAAATGTTATGGTAGAAACCTCTCAACCAATCGTATGGCTGGGGAAGGTGATGCCGTTGGTGTTGTTGCCGCTCAGTCGATTGGAGAACCAGGTACACAGTTGACACTTCGTACTTTCCACGTTGGGGGTACAGCTTCGAATACTGCTGAAGAATCAACCCTTAAAGCTAAATTTGATGGGGTATTAGAAATCGAGGAATTGAGAACCGTTACAGGGCCTGATTCCGATGGTAAAGATTCTATTATTGTTATTGGACGTACAGCAGAAATGAAATTGGTTGATCCTAAATCAGGAATCACCTTAGCAACAAATAACATCCCTTACGGTGCTACGATGTTTGCTAAAGACGGAGATAAGCTAAAGAAAGGAGATGCAATTTGTGAATGGGATCCATACAATGCCGTAATCTTATCTGAAACAACAGGTAAAGTTGAGTTTGAAAATTTAGCTCAAGGTATTACGTATCGTGTTGAGATTGATGAACAAACAGGTTTCCAAGAAAAAGTAATTTCTGAAACTAGAGACAAGAAAATGATTCCTACCATCCTTGTTAAGTCAACAGGGAAAAAAGGTGAAGCAAAATCATACAACCTTCCGGTAGGTGCACACATCATTGTTAAAGAAGGAGATAAGTTAAACCCAGGAAGTATTATCGCTAAGCTTCCACGTAAGACTGCGAAAGCAGGTGATATTACCGGTGGTCTACCTCGTGTAACAGAATTGTTTGAGGCACGTAACCCTTCTAATCCGGCTGTTGTAGCTGCCATTGATGGTATTGTCTCTTACGGTAAAATCAAGCGTGGTAACCGTGAAGTTATTATCGAATCTAGAACCGGTGAGGTGAAGAAGTAT
Organism: Flavobacteriales bacterium UBA7430; assembly: GCA_002478765.1. Classification (GTDB taxonomy): domain Bacteria; phylum Bacteroidota; class Bacteroidia; order Flavobacteriales; family UBA7430; genus UBA7430. The sequence goes on along the minus strand of DLQO01000077.1, from coordinate 42,857 downwards.
TTGGTATCTCTTTCCAAGCAAATTCTGGTACAAGAAAATGACTTTGTAAAAGCTGGAACATCACTTTCTGATGGTGCAATTACGCCTAAGACAATTTTAGCAATTAAAGGGCCAACAGCTGTTCAGCAATATTTGGTGAATGAAATGCAAGAGGTGTACCGTCTACAGGGTGTGAAAATTAATGACAAGCACTTCGAGGTAGTGGTGCGTCAAATGATGCGTAAGGTTCAAATTAACGACGCTGGAGATACACGTTTCTTAGAGAATAATCTTGTACACAAGAATGATTTCCTAGAAGAGAACGATTGGATCTTTGGAAAAATGTATGTGGTTGATCCAGGTGATTCTGAGAATTTCAAAGCTGGACAAATCATACCTGTTCGTAAGCTAAGAGATGAAAATTCATTACTGAAGCGTAAGGACATGAAACTTGTTGAAGCTAGAGATGCAGTTCCTGCAACGTCTACTTCGGTCCTGCAAGGGATTACAAGAGCGTCACTTCAAACGAAGAGTTTCTTATCAGCAGCATCTTTCCAGGAAACAACCAAAGTACTTAATGAAGCAGCGGTTAACGGTAAAGTTGACATGCTTGACGGACTTAAAGAAAACGTTATTGTTGGTCATAAGATTCCTGCAGGTACTGGTCTTAAGAAGTACAACAATTTAGTTGTAGGAAATAAGGTGGAGTTAGACAGTATGTTAAACACTTCAAAACCTTCAGTTGAAGAAGAAGTTTTAATCATTGAAGAATAATGGCTGATAAAAAAGACAACAAACAAGTAAGTATTGAGCTTCCAGAGGAGTTAGCTCAAGGCGTTTATTCCAACTTAGCCGTTGTGAACCATTCGCCAACAGAATTTGTTGTTGATTTTGTCTCGATGATGCCTGGTATGCCTAAAGCAAAGGTTAAGTCGAGAGTCATATTAACTCCACAGCATGCCAAGCGATTGCTTGGCGCATTGGCTGATAATGTTAAGAAGTACGAATCTCACTTCGGAGAGATTAAAGATGTTGGTAAACAACAACAAGTACCTCTTACTTTTGGAGGACCTAAAGCTGAAGCTTAAAAAAAAGAGCCCCGATAGTATCGGGGCTCTTTTTTTTATAATGATTTAACATACAATAGTCTTCATGATCACACCTTGTATGTTTGTGATTATTTAAACAGAGTTTTTCGTCCAAATTTGGAGCATATAGGGCATGATTCGGGTTTATGACCTCTTGCTGGGCAATATTCTCTCCCGAAAAAAATGATTTGTAGATGCAGTTTATTCCAAAGTTCTTTCGGATATAAACGTTTCAGATCTTTTTCGGTTTGATCCACATTTTTACCGTTGGTTAATTTCCATCGGTATGCCAGTCTGTGAATGTGAGTATCTACAGGGAACGCTGGTACTCCAAAAGCTTGAGCCATTACAACAGATGCTGTTTTATGTCCAACACCAGGAAGTTCCTCTAAATATTCAAAGCTTTCGGGTACTTCGCCCTGATGCTTTTTTATGAGTATTTCAGAGAGTTCAAAGATAGCCCTCGACTTTCTAGGCGATAGGCCACAGGGTTTGATGATACTTCTTATTTCCTCAACGGATAACTTAATCATATCATAAGGATTGTCGGCTTTCGAAAATAGCAACGGTGTTATTGTATTCACTCTTGCATCTGTACATTGTGCTGAAAGTAATACAGCAATAAGTAGCGTGTAAGAATCCTTATGATCAAGGGGTATCGGCGTTTCAGGGTATAGCTTTTCTAGAATCGTGGATATTTCTAGTGCTTTTTCTTTTTTTTGACTCATCATTTCTCCTTTTCCCAATTGTAGTACGAATATACTCGTTTTATACGGGGGGTGTATCCAATGACGCATTTGAAGCTAATGGGGACTCTCAAAGCTTTGAAATTCTAAGAGGAATAATTAGTGGGGGGAGTTTTCTTGTGCCCTGAGTACTCTAGTCGATTGTTTTTCCTGGGTATATTTTCAGGGCTTCTTCCAATATTCTGAGAGCATCTTTTAGGGCTGATGTCTGGAGAACATAGGCAAATCTAATTTGTTGTTTCCCTAAACCAGGTGTTGCATAGAATCCTTGTGCAGGGGCTACCATAATGGTTTTATTATTCCAACTAAAGTCTTCCAGCAGCCATTGCGCAAATTTTTCTGCATCATCTATTGGGAGTTGAGCAATGCAGTAAAATGCTCCGGATGGTTTTGGGCAAATAACGCCCTCTATTTTGCATAAACCCTCGACCAGGGTATTTCTTCGGTCTACATATTCGCTAACAACTTCTTTGAAATACGAATCAGAGGTTTTTAATGCAGCTTCTCCAGCAACTTGCCCGAATGTAGGAGGGCTTAGTCTTGCCTGAGAAAACTTTAATACAGTTTCTAGTAAATCTGTATTTCTACTTACCAAAAAACCAATACGAGCACCACACATGCTGTAGCGTTTAGAAATAGAATCTATGAGAACGGTGTGTTGATCTATTCCATCGATTTCAAGAACTGAAATATGTTTTTCATCATCGTAGGTAAACTCTCTATACACCTCATCTGAAATTAGGTATAAGTCGTGTTTAAGGACGATTTCTTTTAGCGCATCTAACTCTTCTTTTGTGTGAAGGTGTCCCGAGGGGTTTCCTGGGTTGCAAATCAGAATTGCTTTTGTTTTCGGTGTGATTAGCTTTTCGAATTCGGATATTTCGGGTAGAGCAAATCCATTTTCTATATGAGATGTAACGGCTTTAACTGTAATTCCAGCAGAAGCTAAAAATCCGTTATAATTTGCATAGAATGGCTCAGAAATGATCACCTCATCACCCTCATCCATTACGCTATTTAAAGCCATAGTAATAGCCTCAGAACCCCCTGTGGTAACCAGAATGTTTTTGGCATCAATAGAAACACCAATTTTTTGGTAATATTCAGAAAGACCTTTTCTGAAAGAAAGGTTTCCAGCGGTGTGACTGTATTCCACAACACTAGGCTGGAAATTTCTAATGGCATCGAGGGCAATTTTCGGAGTCTTTATGTCCGGTTGCCCAATATTTAAGTGGATGACTTCAATGCCTTTCTTTTTTGCGTCTTCAGCAAAAGGTGTCAATTTACGAATTGGCGATTCAGGCATGCGAAGTCCCCTTTTGGAAATTCGTGGCATTATTTTGGGTTTAATTATCAATTAAAAAAAAGTCTCACACATTTATTACATGAGACTTTTTTTGCAAATTTTTAATGCAATCTATTTATTGTATTCTATTATTCTGCGGTAGGTGAGCTACCAGCGGGAGTTTTCACAGGAGATGTTTCTTCAGCTACTGCAAGTGTTTTTCCTTTAATTCGGATGACTTTCGTAGGTGCAGTTGCAGCGTTGGATGAAATGGTTATACTCTTATTAAAGGCACCAATTCTTTTGGTATCGTATTTTACTTTGATGACATTACTTTGACCGGGTGCAATTGGTTCTTTTGGCCAAACAGGAACGGTACATCCACAGCTTCCCTTGGCGTTAGAAATAATCAATGGAGCAATGCCATTGTTTGTGAATGTAAATTCGTAAGCTCCATCTCCATACTGGTCGAAAGTTCCGAAATCGTGAATCTCTTTTTCAAATGAAATTTCTTGTGCTTGAATAGAGAAAGTCCCTATAAATGCAAATACAGTTGCTAGAATTATTTTGTTCATCGTAGTTGTTTTTGTTATTCTTAGTACAAATCTAATAGAATCTAATCAACTGCCAAAAGATTAGTGAAGTCGATGCTGTTAAGGATTTGTTAAGGGATTCATTTTGCCTCATCAGTTTTTATCAAAAGCTCATTTTTTCGATGGTATTATAACGAATCATCCTAGTGTTTGTGTATGGTTTGGTACTATTCAATCGATTCTTGTTTAATTCTTACTAGGATCTTTTAAAATACAAATCAATCTATTATATCGCTTGTATATTATTTAGTAATTTGCGTTCGATTTAGCATGATAACTATATTCTATTCACATGGGTTCAAATTCCTTCGGAGAAATTTTTCGTTTAACTAGTTTTGGAGAGTCACACGGTAAGGCTATTGGTGGTATCATTGATGGTTGTCCAGCGGGTATTTCTATTGATTTCGATGCAATTCAGTTAGAGTTGGATCGCAGAAAACCTGGTCAGTCAAAGATTACGACTCAGCGTAAAGAGGCTGATCGAGCCGTTTTTTTATCCGGTATTTTTGAGGGAAAAACTCTGGGGACTCCTATTTCATTTGAAATAATGAACAGCGACCCCAAGTCGAAAGATTATTCTCATATCAAAGATTCATACCGACCCTCTCATGCCGATTATGCATACGATGTGAAATATGGGATCCGCGACTACAGGGGAGGCGGAAGGTCTTCTGCTCGCGAAACGATTGCACGTGTCGTTGCAGGAGCCATTGCTAAACAAATTTTAAAGGCCTTGGATGTAGAAACTCATGCTTATGTTTCTTCGGTAGGTGAAATTGATATGGATGTTCACTTCAGTCAAGTGGACGTTTCTAAAATTGACGATAACATAGTAAGATGTCCTGATGAAGCTAAGGCAGAAGAAATGATATCACACATCGATTTCATAAGAAAACAAGGAGATACCGTAGGAGGTGTTATAACAGGCTTAGCATTCAATGTACCTGTTGGATTGGGAGAGCCGGTTTTCGATAAACTACATGCAGATTTAGCTAAGGCAATGATGGGTATCAATGCTGTCAAAGGTTTTGAATACGGTGGTGGATTTGAAATGTGCAAACGTAGAGGTTCCGAAGTCAATGATTTATTCATTACAACGGATGAAGGAGTGAAAACGAAATCGAATCATTCTGGAGGAATACAAGGTGGGATTTCCAATGGAGAGACGATTTATTTTAAAGTAGCTTTTAAGCCAGTAGCCACGATCATGCAAGACCAAATGTCTCTTAACGATAAAGGTGAAGAAGTTGTTGTAAAAGGAAAAGGACGACACGATCCTTGTGTCGTTCCAAGAGCGGTAGCTATTGTAGAAGCGATGTCGGCTATGGTCCTTTTAGATCATTACCTTAGGAATAAAAGCACAAAACTTTAATGTTTAACAAGCACATTCCACTGCACTGGAAAATCATTTTTGGAATGATTTTGGGTGTTGCTTTCGGTTTGTTTGCTATTGTTCTAAGTTGGGATGAATTTACCACCCATTGGATTAAGCCTTTTGGAACGATATTCATCAACCTCTTAAAACTAATTGCAGTTCCCTTAGTTTTTGCATCCTTGATTAAAGGGGTAACCAGCCTGAGCGATATTTCGAGGCTTTCTAGAATAGGTTCCAGAACCATAGCTCTTTATCTTGTTTCTACAATTTTGGCCGTATCAACCGGTCTTTTGATTGTCAATACGCTTCAACCCGGAACGTATTTTTCTGAAGCGAAACGCATTGAGTTTAAGGAGAAATATGCATCTAAAACTGAAGCAAAAATGTCGGCCGCCGCTCAGGTAAACAATCAAGGGCCTCTTCAGTTTTTGGTCGATATAGTACCCCAAAATATCATACATGCGAGTACCAGTAACAAGAATATGTTACAGGTTATCTTTTTCGCTTTACTCTTTGGAGTGGCTATGATTATCCTTCCAGATGAGAAAACACATTATGTCAGAGGTTTTTTTGATGGTGTGAATGAAATTATTCTCCAGATTGTCGATCTGATTATGAAATTGGCACCTTACGGTGTTTTTGCGCTGTTAGCATCGCTGATGGTTGATTTTTCCGATGGAGATGTTCATAATGTCATTGAGTTGTTCTCTGCATTAGGCTTATATTCTACAGCCGTTATTACTGGCTTGTTGATTATGATTTTGCTGATATATCCTTTGATTTTGAAACTATTTACTAAAATGAGTTATCTGAATTTTTTCAGAGGAATAATGCCGGCTCAGCTGTTAGCATTTTCTACAAGTTCTAGTGCTGCAACACTTCCGGTTACGATGGAGCGTTGCGAGGAACATTTAGGTGTTTCTAAAGAAGTTAGTTCATTTGTGTTACCTCTAGGGGCTACGATTAATATGGATGGAACAAGTTTGTACCAGGCGGTTGCCGCTGTTTTCATAGCACAAGCCTTTGGGATCGATTTGGATTTGACTCAACAATTAACCATCGTTTTAACAGCTACACTAGCTTCAGTAGGAGCTGCCGCTGTTCCCGGAGCAGGTTTAGTGATGCTCGTGATTGTTTTGGGATCTGTTGGCATAGACCCAGAAGGTGTGGCTTTGATTTTTGCGGTTGATCGAATTCTTGACATGCTTCGTACGGTTGTTAATGTAACGGGTGATGCTACCGTTGCTACAGTAATAGCTAGTACGGAAGGGCAGTTAAGGAGTGAGTTAGAAGATAAGGAGTCCTCAAACCTTAAGTAAAATTTATCAGGATAATTTCCATTTTATATATTTTAATTTTATTGATATTTTATATAATTGCTCTACATTTGAGCTCACCAAACAGAATCATTATTACGAATTTAACACACTTAAAATGAGAGTACTATTTTTTTCTCTATCGATTTTACTATTAGGTTTCACATCGTGTAAAAAAGATGAGGTCACCAACAATTCACCCTCAATAATAGGCTCATGGGAAGTGGTACAAACAGCTACTACGCACGAGCTTGGTCATCTTGATCACCTTGATCAAGACGACATCCTCGATAAAGTTGTTGACAGTCGTGTAACAACTACCGTAGATCATCAAAAGCAATTTGAAGTTTTAGATATTTCTCGAACAACCTTGACATGGTTGGATCTTCAATCTGAAACTAAGATGTTCAATTGGGAGTACGAGAATAATAAATTCACTTTAATGGGTACAGATACCATTATAAAGTATAACGTAAGCGAATTGACATATAACTCTTTTGTCTTTTTCGTCAAAGATTTGAGGCCTTATGCAGATTCAACAAACTTGTATGCATATGAGGAGTACCAATACGTCTATCACCTGAGTAAGTTGAACAATTAGAAGAATCAAAAAAAGCCCTCGCAATAGCGAGGGCTTTTTTTGATTAAGCTATTGTTTGGTTTTTTCAGTAACCCAGTTGCGTGCATTAACAAAAGCTTCAATCCATGGAGAAACTTCGTTTTCATTTTCCGGGTAGTGCGCCCAGTTCCAAGGAAAGATAGATCTTTCCGGGTGAGGCATCATCACTAAGTGACGACCGTCTTTTGAAGTGATTGCTGCCGTGTTAAAGTCAGACCCATTTGGGTTTGCAGGGTAGTTCTTGTAGCTGTACTTCGATACGATCTGATATTGATCTTCGTGGTAAGGTAAATTGAATTTCCCTTCTCCGTGAGCTACCCATACGCCCAGTTTAGATCCCGATAAACTCTTAAACATTACGGAGTTGTTTTCAGGGATATCTACATTCACAAAACCAGACTCAAATTTGTGAGAGTCGTTGTGAAGCATTGTTGGTTTTTCTTCATGATCTGGATTGATCATCCCCAGTTCCACAAATAATTGACAACCGTTACAGATACCCAGTGAAAGTGTATCTTCTCTTTCGAAGAAGTTCTTCAGAGCGGAACGTGCATTTTCGTTGTACTTAAAGGATCCGGCCCAGCCTTTCGCAGAACCTAAAACATCAGAATTAGAGAATCCACCAACGGCCGCAATGAAGTTTACATCACTTAAATCTTCACGACCACTCATTAAGTCGGTCATGTGAATGTCTTTAACATCAAAACCGGCCAAGTAAAGTGCGTAAGCCATTTCACGTTCAGAGTTTGAGCCCTTTTCACGTATGATGGCTGCTTTTAATCCACTAGCCGTTTTTCTGTTCGGATCTAATCCCATGGCTGCCAACTGCCCGATAAAACCTGTAGGGAAGTTGAATTCCAAAGGCATGTGCTTGTAGTTGTTGTAGCGCTCAAGTGCTTTTTCTTCACCACTTTGCTTGCGGTCTAACAAGTACGATGTCTTGTACCATACATCTCTTAAATCACTAACGCTTAAGTTGAAGTTTGTATACTTATTGGTAATACTTAATTCAGAAGCATTGGTAGCATGACCAATGGTGTGGTAAGCAATATTCATCTCTGCTAAAATAGCATCCGCCTTGGCGATGTCATTTACCTGAAGTAAAACACCTGCGTTTTCGGCGAATAATACTTTAACGATGTCTTGTTCGTTTAAGCTTGATAGATCAATGTCTGCACCGAGGTTTACATCCGCAAAACAGAGTTCTAATAAAGCGGTAATTAAACCACCTGCAGAAATATCGTGTCCGGCCTCAACCAGGTCAGACTTGATCAATTTCTGAATCGCATTGAAGCCATTTTTAAAGAATTCAGCATCTTGAATGGTTGGCGTTTCAGAACCTACTTTGTTATTTATTTGAGCAAATGAACTACCACCTAACTTAAAGTCATCTTGTGATAAATTGATGTATATGATGGGCGCATTCTCCTTTTTCTTTAAGACAGGGCTCACCACTTGATTGATGTTGCTGCATTCGCCAACTGCAGAAATGATTACCGTACCCGGAGAAACCACTTTGTTTCCGTCTTTGTACTTTTGCGTCATCGACAAACTATCCTTCCCCGTAGGAACGTTGATCCCTAAAGAAATGGCGAAGTCACTGATTCCTTTTACGGCATCATACAAACGTGCATCTTCTCCTTCATTTCTGCACGGCCACATCCAGTTGGCACTTAATGAAACTCCGTTTAAGTTATCGGTAATAGGAGCGAAGACAATGTTTGTTAAGGCCTCGGCAATAGAATTGCGCGAACCGGCAACAGGATCGATCAATGCACTTACAGGAGCGTGTCCTACGGAAGTAGCAATACCCAATTGACCTTTGTAATCTAAGGCCATCACACCACAATTGTTTAGTGGGATGTGTAAAGGGCCTGTATTTTGTTGTTTGGCAACCTTACCTGATACACAACGGTCAACTTTATTGGTTAACCAGTCTTTACATGCTACGGCTTCCAATTGAAGTACTGAAGTGATGTATTCAAGGAGCTTGTCTTGTGTATAGTCTAATTTGGAGAATTTTGCTTCTTCTCTGGAGTCTGTCATGATCGTTTTTGGAGAAGAACCAAAGTAGTGATTCAACTTCATATCGATAGGTTTACGACCGTCTTTACTTGACTCAAAAGAGAAATTCATGTCGCTGGTAATCTCACCTACATTGTAGAAAGGTGCTCTTTCACGCTCGGAGATCTTACGAAGCTCTTCGAGGTGTTTTTCATTGATTACCAACCCCATACGTTCCTGAGATTCGTTACCAACGATCTCTTTTGCCGATAGGGTAGGGTCTCCTACAGGAAGCGCATCCAGATCTATTTTTCCACCTGTTTCTTCCACCAATTCCGACAGGCAGTTTAGGTGTCCACCGGCACCGTGGTCGTGAATGGAAACAATTGGATTTTCATCACTTTCTACCATGGCTCTGATGGCATTGGCAGCACGCTTTTGCATCTCAGGGTTGGACCGCTGAATGGCATTCAATTCGATGGCGTTATCCAATTCACCGGTATCCACAGAAGATACCGAAGAACCTCCCATACCAATACGGTAATTGTCACCTCCTAAAATTACGACGCGGTCACCTTTATTAGGTACATCTTTAAGGGCATCCTCATGTTTCCCCCATCCGATACCACCGGCCAACATGATCACCTTATCGAAACCAAGTTGTTTATTGTTTTCTTCGTGTTCAAAAGTCAAAACCGAACCCGAAATTAAGGGCTGACCGAATTTGTTCCCGAAGTCAGAAGCACCATTCGATGCTTTTATTAAAATATCCATAGGCGTCTGATACAACCAAGGGCGTTCCTTCATACCTGCTTCCCAACTTCGTTCTTCTTCCAAACGAGAGTAAGAAGTCATGTAAACGGCAGTTCCTGCTAAAGGTAAACTACCTTTACCACCTGCCAGACGGTCTCTAATCTCACCTCCAGAACCTGTTGCAGCTCCGTTAAAAGGTTCTACTGTTGTCGGGAAGTTGTGTGTTTCCGCTTTTAGCGATAATACAGCTTGTACTTCTTTGGTGTGGTAGTAATCGGCGATGTCTTGACGTTTGGGAGCGAACAATTCAATTTTAGGTCCTTTTACAAAAGCAACATTGTCTTTGTAGGCAGAAACGAGGTTTCCTCCGTTCATTTCGGAAGTCTTCTTAATTAACTTGAAGAGGCTTGTTTCTTGTTCTTCACCGTCGATGATGAAAGTCCCGTTAAATATTTTGTGGCGACAGTGCTCAGAGTTTATCTGAGAGAATCCGAAGACTTCAGAATCTGTTAACTTTCTGCCGATCTCATCACTTATGCTGTTTAAGTAATCTACTTCTTCCTGATTTAAAGCTAATCCTTCCTGTTCATTATAAGCAGCGATGTCCTCAATATGAATAATCTCTTCAGGCCTTGCGTCAACCGTAAAGATCTCCTGATCAAGACCTTTGTATTTCACCTGCAACATTGGGTCGAATCCTGCTTGCTCATCAAAAGCAAAATACTCTTCTATACGATGGATGACATCGATTCCCATGTTTTGAGTAATCTCCACAGCATTGGTACTCCAGGGTGTAATCATTTCCTTTCTAGGGCCTACAAATGAACCTTCAACCATTGCAGTGTCTATGGGTAGGGCATCTCCGAATAGCCACTGGAGTTTCTCCGTATTTTCCGGGCTAATAGTTTCTTTAGTGGCTACGGCAAAAACTTGGTTTGCTCCCTTAAAGAATGAAATCATGGGCAGACTATTTTGATTGCTTAAATTCTTGTGAAAATAGGATTATTACAGGCTAGTGTCAATTAAAAAGCCCCGAACCGGGGCTTTTTTTATTTTAAAAGACTTTCAATCTGTTCGGCCAACTCAGTACCGATTCGGTCTTGAGCTTCAAGAGTCGCAGCACCAATGTGTGGGCTAAGCGATACCTGAGGTGCCATTAGAACTTTCATGTCTGGTTTTGGTTCGTTTTCGAAAACGTCTAGTCCAGCAAAGCGTACTTTTCCGCTGGACAAAGCTTCTAAAAGGTCCGTTTCGTTAACAACCCCACCACGTGCAGCATTTACAATGCCTACTTGATCTTTCATCATTTCAATTTCCTTTTTGTTGATGAGTGGTTTACCCTGGTAAGGAACATGTAAAGTGATGAAGTCAGCATTTTTGTATACGTCTTCAATAGCAACCGTCTTGATGTTGAAGTTTACCTTTTGACCGTCATAAAAGTCCAATTCAATGTCAGCACTTTCGCAGAAAGGATCGTGAGCAATCACCTCCATTCCTTGACCTAGTGCAACTTTTGCAACGGCTCTACCGATACGTCCAAACCCGATGATTCCCATCTTTTTTCCACGTAGTTCGATACCTGCGCCGTAGCTTTTCTTAAGCTGTTTAAACTTAGAGTCACCGTCCAAAGGCATACTTCTGTTGGCGTCAAATAAGAAGCGAACCATTCCGAAAAGGTGAGCGAATACCAATTCAGCAACTGATGCAGAACTTGCAGCAGGTGTGTTGATGACGTGTAATCCTTTTTCTCGAGCGTAGTCCACATCGATATTATCCATACCAACGCCACCACGACCGATGAGTTTTAAGTTTGCACAAGAGTCAATGATGTCTTTTCGTACTTTCGTTGCAGAACGAACTAAGAGTCCGACTACATTATTTTCGTTGATGTAGTCAATCAATGCTTCTTGAGCTACGGTGTCTGTGATAACTTCGAATCCAGATGCTTCTAATGCATCGATTCCACTTTTTGCAATTCCGTCGTTAGCTAGTATTTTCATCTTATTCGTCTAAATCGTTGTCAAAAACTTCAATAACATTACTTTTCTTAACCAAAGGAGTCCACTTTGTTTTGAATCGTGTAGCACGAACAATGTGGTTGTCAATCCAGTGGTAATTTCCACCACGAGGTTTATTCATTAACAATCCGTGGTACTTGAATTCGTGTTTGTCTAGCCAAGCTAGGGTCACTTCTCTGGTGTCGCTTGTTCTTGATGTAAAGAAAGTGATGATGTGTCCCTCATCATACCACTGATTGATGATGGTTCGAGCATCTTCCCATGGTTCGCAAGTAACCATTCTTTCAGGTTCTTCATTGGGTACATCTTCGGTAATTGTACCGTCAATATCAATGAGGTAATTTTTCACATCACCGCCGAGTTGGGGGCTGATGTGATTACCATCTTCATCATAGAGTTCTTTTAATTCGGGGGCCATGTTAGGAGAGTTTTTCTAGTTCTTTCATTGTATTTACCAACACTTGAACACTTTCTAAAGGAAGTGCGTTGTAGATAGAGGCACGGTAACCGCCTACAGATCGGTGGCCTTTCAAACCACTTACTCCAGCGTTATTCCATAATTTGTCAAAAGCTTCTTGTTTGCTGTCATCTGTCAGAACGAATGTTACGTTCATTTTTGATCGGTCTTCAACAGCTGCAACTCCTTCGAATAGAGGGTTTCTGTCTATTTCTGCATAAAGTAATTCAGCTTTTGCGGTATTCACTTTTTCAATAGCCTCAACCCCGCCATTTTTCTTGAGCCAATCGAGGGTTAACATTGAAACATACACCGCAAATACGGGAGGTGTATTGAACATAGACTCCTTAGAGATGTGAGTTTTGTAATTCAGCATGGTAGGGATGTCTCTACCCGTCTGGTTTAAAATTTCGTCTTTCACAATAACCAAAGTGGTTCCTGCTGGTCCCATGTTTTTCTGCGCCCCGGCATATATCAACCCGAATTTTGAAACATCAATTTTTCTTGAGAAGATGTCAGAAGACATGTCAGAGGCTAATACAGTACCTTCAGAAACTTCCGGAAACTCATGGAATTGAGTACCAAATATGGTGTTGTTTGATGTGAAGTGGAGGTAGTCTGCATCTTCAGGACAGGAATAGTCTTTAGGGATGTAGTTGAAGTTTTTGTCTTCAGAGCTTGCGATAACATCAATAGCTCCAAACTTCTTACCTTCCGTAATGGCTTTTTTAGACCAGCTTCCTGTACTAATATAAGCTCCCTTTCCGTCTTTTTTGAGCAGGTTCATTACGGTCATTAAGAACTGCGTACTTGCACCTCCTTGGAGGAACAAAACAGAATACCCTTCGGGCACATCAAGTAGTTCTTTTGCCAAAGCTTGTGCTTTGTCCATAACCGCAATGAAGTCTTTACTTCGATGGGAGATTTCAATTAAGGAAAGGTCTAGGTTGTTGAAGTTTAGTACAGCTTGTGAAGCTTGTTCAAGAACCTCTTGCGGAAGTACGCAAGGACCGGCACTGAAGTTGTGTTTTTTCATTTTTAAAATGAGTCAGTTTGACTTAGTGAATAAAAAAGCAAAATTCGACTATTTCAAGGATATGAAAAAGGTTTTGAGTGGTTATTATTAATATTTTTTCAACGCTTCACATTAAAGCAATATATGCCTTGTTAGGTTGAATGAATGAAGGTTATCTCGCTCGAAAAAAAGGGGTGTTGAATAACTTTAGGTTCTTTTGTGGGTAGGCGTAGTGTGTATTTTCTTAAGGTGCTTGAAGACCTCTCTCGATATTTTTTAATCGCCTGCGATTCCGTTTTTTATCGTTGTATGCAGGAATGTTCTGTACCAATCTCCACTTTCCGTTTTTGAACGTAAGGCCATCGTAGCTTAAGTTGGGTACGTAGAACTCATACATTCCTTTTTCTGCCCCCTCCATGGGTTCTAGTTGGTCGAAAACAATGTACTCACTGTCTTCATTATAGGATATGTTTGTGCTGGTTTTTTTGGCATACTCCATAACCATTCGTGAGCGAGTGCCATCATTCATTTTGATTATAGGCGCCCCGAAAACAGGGCTTTTGTCTTCCTTGAAGTGGAGGATTTCAATGATTCTTTTGGTAGTAAATTCATTGTTGCCATCCCAGCCAACCAGGGTGTAGTAATCCTTTTTGTTGAATGAGTTGTGGATGATCTCGGAATATAAAGCCCCAAACCATTCCCCGTCTTTAAGGATTTTGAGTTGCTCATCGTCCATGTGAGCAGACACGTCTTTGAGGTTTATGAACTGAAGCTCTTTAGATCGCTTGTTGTAAAATTGTAGGTAAGCAAAATAGTCAAAAGAACCATTTTCCTTGGGCATGACCCAGTTAAATAGTTTGAAAGATTTGTCAGGAGCGGCCAGAATACTCAGATTATCAATATTTTCAAAGTTGTAGTGAAAACTACCCTTAATTAAAAGGACTTCTTCAACATCTTCGATGAGTAACCGGTTTGCTTCTTCTTTAAGAGAATCGGAAGCAGCGGTTAAAATGTTGTTGGCTAGGGTCTGTAGTCGGGCTTCGAAAAAGATGAAATCATTTCCGTTTTGCGCCTGACTAGTGTATGAAATAGTAAGAACTACAAATAATAAATATTTGAAGGTTTTATTCACAATGTAATATTGCTTTTTTAGCAAGTAATTCTTCCTCGGTCTCTACGTGATCTTCATCCGGCACACAACATTCTACAGGGCATACTGCAGCACACTGAGGTTCTTCATGGAATCCTTTACACTCTGTGCATTTGTCTGTAGCGATGTAATAGAAGTCGTAAGAAACAGGTTCCAGTTCATCATCAGCATCAGCAGAAATACCTGTTTTGGAATTGACTTGACCTGAAAGTTCAGTCCCTTCAGCAAACGACCACTCCACTCCGCCTTCATAAATAGCTGTATTTGGGCATTCAGCTTCACATGCTCCACAATTGATGCATTCGTCGGTGATTATAATTGCCATTGTCTTTCTTGTTTTAAAGATTTGTATGTTTGCGAAACAAAGATAGAAAAAACATTGCGGATGAATCGCCAAAAAATCATACAAGCTTTAAGTTGTTTAGGAAAGTTTATGAATCAGTTTCAGTTTCCGGATTCTCCTAGGGATAATACAGATTTGAACGATTTGTTTTACGACGAGTTTCAAACAACTATTACTTCTGCAAAAATTTACAACGGATGGTTTGAAGAACGGTCTGTTCGTAGGTCAATATTTGCGCTTTCTAAATGGTTGAAGGAGGATACTTTGAGTACTTGGTCGTTTGAATATAAGTGGAATCCAGTGCCGAAAAAAATAGCCATTATTATGGCGGGGAATATTCCGTTGGTTGGTTTTCATGATTATGTTTGTGGATTGATCAGCGGAAATCACATGCTGATCAAGCTGTCTAAAGAGGACAAGTTGTTTTTACCCTTAATGACCAAGGTGCTTATTCACTTGGACTCGAGTTTTGAGGAGCGAGTAGAGTTTACAGAGGGAGTTTTAAAAGATTTTGATGCGGTTATTGCAACAGGTTCTGATAATTCCGCTCGTTATTTTGATCACTACTTCTCAAGCTACCCTCATTTAATTCGAAAAAACAGAAATTCTGTAGCCGTTCTAACAGGCGACGAATCCAAAGAAGATCTGGCAGCACTTGGAGACGATATTTTCGCCTACTTCGGTTTGGGGTGTCGAAATGTTTCTAAAGTTTACGTGCCTGATGGGTACCGTTTTGAGCTATTTTTCGAAGCATTATTTGATTACAAGTATGTGGTTGATAACAAAAAGTACGCTAATAATTTTGATTACCATCGAGCTCTTTATTTAATGGGGGGGCACGATATGTTAGAAAATGGTTTTTTGTTACTCAAAGAAGATACTGCTGTTTCTTCGCCTATATCCATGCTTCATTATGAGACGTACAACAACCTAGAAGTCCTTAAAAAGGATTTGATTTCCAAATCAGAATCTATACAGTGTATTGTCTCTTCGATTGATTTTCCAAATTCTTTTAATTTGGGTCAGGCACAAAGTCCCGGTGTAAATGATTATGCTGACGGGGTTGATACTTTAGCTTTTTTAAGCGACTTATAGTTCAGCGATAAGCATGGTGAATAAACGCGTAAGTTGAGGTTCTGCTTTTTTTGCCGTCGTTATAATCTCTTCTATAGATACAGGTTTTAGGTGTTCTGGATCACACTCATCCGTAAGAACTGATACGACTGCACAAGGTAAGTTCATGTGGTTGGCAACAATAACCTCAGGAACGGTTGACATCCCGACCAGGTCAGCTCCTATAATTTTCAACATTCGGTATTCAGCTCTAGTTTCAAGTGAAGGGCCTTGCCAAGCGGCATATACGCCTGAGTGAACGGTTCTGTTTATTCGCTCGGAACACTTCCACAGTAAGTCGCGGAGATTTTGGTCATATGGGTCACACATATCAGTAAACCTAGGTCCATGTTCGTTAATATTTCTTCCTCGAAGTGGGTTGTCAAACAATAAATTGATGTGGTCGTTTACAATGACTAAGTCACCTTTTTTGTAGTTGGGGTTTAGCGCTCCGGAAGCATTTGAAATCAGGAGGTTTTGAATACCAAGTTCTTTTAAAACACGAACCGGGAAGGTGATTTCTTTGGCGTCGTACCCCTCATAATAGTGAAAACGGCCTTGCATGATGACTACGGGTTTGTTTTCAATTTGAGCGAAGATTAGTTTTCCCTGATGAGATTCCACGGTTGATTCCGGAAAATGTGGGATTTCTGTGTAGGGGATGCTTAGTTCTATTTGGCATTTCTCCAATAATCCTCCCAGCCCTGTGCCCAGAATGATGCCCGTTTTGGGTGAGGTGTATTTGTGGTTTTTGATGAAATCTACAGCTTCCTGAATGTTTTTCATGAGCCTTAAATTGGTTTGGTGAATGAGTGGTTTGGGTTGTTTTTTCAGCCCCCTTTCTTTTTTGCTTTGTAGCCTTTATCCATCAGTAGTTTTAAAACTTTGTCTCTAAAGTCACCTTGTATGAGAATTTCACCTTCTTTTACAGTGCCACCAACTCCACAAGAGGTTTTTAGTTCTTTACCTAAAGCTTTGAGGTCTTCATTGGTTCCCACAAAGTCGATGATTGCAGTAACTACTTTCCCCCCTTTTTTACGGTCTAAAACAAGTCTTAAGTCTTGCTCATTGGGAGGAAGTGTTTCCTCATCCATTTCATCCTCATACGAGTAGTCGTATTTTTGGTTGGTGGAATAAACCACTCCAGTAATGTCTTTCTTTTTTTTGTTTTTCCCCATGGTTTTATCAATATTTTTGGGCAATTGAATCTATTCGAGATAAATTTCGATTAAACCTTCAGGGCAATTTAAGTAAAGTACTTTGTTCTCTCGGTCCAATTGGTCGATAACAGAGTCATCAATAGGTATGAGAACTTCCTTCAGTCCGTTTTGAATAGCAAAGAGTGGTTGAACCGCCTGATTGACTACCTCAGTAATAATACCTACGTCGCCATAATTTTTATCGATGGCTTTGAAACCCTCAATTTCGTGGTAGTAAAATTGGTTTCCTTTCATGGCTGGAAGGAAGGTAAGTGGGAGGTAGAGTCCGCATTTTTGAAGTTTGTCAGCCTCAGCCTCTGTGTCTACTCCCTCAACATGAATGTGTAGAAAGCCTTTCTGGGTCAGTTTGCAGGAGTTTAAAAAAAAAGGAACCAGTCTTCCCTTGCGATCAATGAAGACTGATTCCAGTTTTTTGTATTTTGAAGGATCATCAACGTCTAGCTTCACCAAAAGGTCACCTTTGAAGCCGTGTTTACGACTGACGTGACCAATGAAGTAGCAATCCTTCAGTTTCATTACTCTGCAGCTTCTTCAGCAGCAGGAGCTTCAGCGGCTGGAGTTTCCTCAGCAGCAGGAGCCTCTTCAGCAGCAGGAGCTTCAGCGGCTGGAGTTTCCTCAGCAGCAGGAGCTTCTTCTGTTTCTTCTACTTCTGGTGTGTTTTTAGCAAGAATAACAGCTTCTTTAGCTGCGCGAGATTCTTTCTCAGCTGATAATGCTTTGGCAGCAGCATCCGCTTTTGTTTTTTCGATAGCGCTTGTTACGGATCCGATTTGTTTGGCTTTACCTTCTAACCAAGCTTCGTATTTCGCTAGAGCTTCTTCTTCCGTGTGAGCCCCTTTTTTAACACCATCTAAAAGGTGTTTCTTGGCCATCACCCCAGTGTACGATAAAATCGTTCTGGCCGTGTCAGTTGGAACGGCACCTACTTGAACCCAGTAAAGAGCTCTGTCGTGATTTAGATCGATGGTTGCAGGGTTGGTGTTTGGATTGTAAAGTCCAATGTTTTCAATGTAGCGCCCATCACGTTTAGAGCGAGAATCTGCAGCTACAATGTGGTAAACTGGTTTTCCTTTTTTACCGAAACGTTGCAATCTAATTTTAGTTGCCATAGTTAATTGTTTGAGGGTCCGAAACCCGGTTAATTAATAGTTCTCTTTCTCGAAGAGAGGCGCAAATGTAAGCTTTATTGTTTAATAACAAGGCGTTAGAACGTTCTTTTGGAGGGGTTTTTGAGAATTTGTTGGAGGAAATCGTCTGAGAGGAGTGGCGATGTTAATATGAACATATTTACAAACAGGGGAGGGTCTGTTTATCAGTAATTTGGGGTGTTTGTAAACAATAGTAATTTGACTTTATGAACATCAATAAGTGTTGTTCATTACTTTATGAACATTTGTTCATAAATTGGGTTATTTGAGAATGGAGCGGGATATTACAATTTTCTGAATTTCAGAAGTGCCCTCATAAATCTGTGTAATTTTCGCATCGCGCATCAACCTTTCTACGTGGTACTCCTTAACAAACCCGTAGCCTCCGTGTATTTGTACGGCTTCGGTTGTAATTCTCATCGCCTTTTCAGCGCAAAATAATTTGGCCATGGCGCCAGACTCAGTGTAGTCTAAGTTACGATCCTTGTGCCAAGCGGCTCTGAAGCATAACAAACGTGCAGCTTCAATTTCCGTAGCCATGTCTGCCAATTTAAAAGCAATGGCCTGATGATCACAGATGGCTTTACCGAAAGACTTTCTTTCTTTGGAATACTGCAGCGCTAGTTCAAGAGCCCCAGATGCGACTCCCAACGCTTGAGCTGCGATGCCAATTCTACCACCCGCAAGGGTTTGCATAGCAAATTTAAACCCAAAACCATCTTTGCCAATACGATGTTCTTTCGGGACTTTAACATCCGTAAACATTAATGAATGGGTGTCTGAACCGCGAATCCCCATTTTATTTTCCTTAGGGCCCACCACAAAGCCCTTCATGTCTTTTTCGATGATGAGGGCATTAATCCCTCGATGCCCTTTTTCGACATCCGTTTGTGCGATAACAATATATACAGAAGCAGTGCTACCATTTGTAATCCAGTTTTTAGTACCGTTTACGAGGTAGTAATCTCCTTTGTCAGTAGCGGTTGTTTTTTGTGAAGTAGCATCAGATCCTGCTTCAGGCTCTGACAAGCAGAAGGCTCCAATAATTTCTCCTGAAGTTAATCTTGGAAGGTATTTTTGCTTTTGTTCTTCGGTTCCATATTTTTCAATACCCCAACACACCAATGAATTGTTGACAGACATAACGACAGAGGCTGAGGCATCTACTTTAGAGAGCTCTTCCATGGCTAAAATGTAAGAGATTGTATCCATACCTCCTCCTCCATACTTAGGAGAAACCATCATGCCCAGGAAGCCTAAATCCCCCATTTTTTTTATTTGTTCGTTTGGAAACGATTGATTTTCATCTCTTTCAATAACGCCCGGTAAAAGTTCTGTTTGTGCAAAATCTCTTGCGGCATCGCGAATCATTTGATGTTCTTCACTTAATTCAAAATTCATTCGGTTGTTTTTTTTAAAATTATATTTTTCATTAAATCTCTCACTAATTTACACTTTTTTAGTCAAATTAGAGGGCAAATAAACAACGGTATTTGAAAGCGTATTATGTTATCGGTTTGATGTCTGGAACCTCATTAGATGGTCTAGATATTGCATATTGTAGGTTCAAGAATCAGGGGCAGTGGTCTTATGAGATTTTGCAATTTAAAACAGTTCCTTATGATGCTGTCTTCAAAGAGCGCTTAAGAAATGCAATCGCTCTGTCTTCCATATTCATTAATGAGTTGTCACTCGATTTTGGTGTGTTGATGGCACAAGAAGTACGTCAATTTATGGATGAAAACAAGGTGGTTGAGCTCGATTTTATTGCCTCTCACGGTCATACCGTTTTCCACGAGCCCGAAAAAGGAGTCACCCTGCAAATAGGAAACCCAAAACCTCTGTATGAGATGTCAGGCAGACCTGTTGTATATGATTTTAGAGCGGAGGATGTCGCACGAGGTGGACAAGGAGCCCCTTTGGTACCAATAGTCGATAAACTGCTTTTTTCTGACCACGACGCATGCTTAAATTTGGGCGGGTTTTCAAACATTTCTTTTGATTTGGATGGGGAGCGAAGAGCTTTTGATCTGTGCCCTGTAAACATCGTGTTGAATCATCTATGCGCTCCTTTTGGAATCGATTATGACGATAAAGGGGCTTTAGCCTCACAGGGAGAATTAAATGAAAACTTGCTTCATCAACTTAACGGTTTGGATTATTACCAGAAGTCCTTTCCCAAATCTCTTGCATGGGAGTGGGTAGATAAACAGATACTGCCTTTGTTGAAAAGTTCGGGGTTGTCTGCAACATCTCAAATGAGAACTTTTGTGGAACACATTGCTGTGCAGATGAGTTCAGTAGTGAAGAGCTATTCCTTAAAATCCATCATCATGTCTGGCGGAGGAACCCATCACAATTTTCTTTTGGAGCGACTCAATCATTACGCGCCCGGACATTGGGTTAAGTCATCTCCTTTACTCATAGAGTCCAAGGAGGCGATGGCTTTTGCCTTTTTAGGTTTGTTGAGGTATCAGGGGCAAGTGAACGTGCTTTCTAGTGTTACAGGTTGTTCTGAGAGTCACAGCAGCGGGAAGATACATGCCGATTAATAAGGTGTGTAGAAGAGATATTTAAGAAGCGTATGTTTTATATGGTGAATTAATGTGGGGAACTACTTTAATTACTCCATAGTTTTTTAACTTTGTGCGAAATTTTCGGAGCAGTTAGCGAAGAGAATGAGTGTATTAAACTTACAATTTCAAAACGTTCAGCGTATGTTGATATTAATGATTGTCATTTTTGTAATCGGTTATCTTGCGATAGCTTTAGAACATCCCCTTAAGATTGACAAAGCAGGTTCGGCCTTAATTACGGGTGTTTTGGTGTGGACACTTTTTGTGCTCAGTGGCGCTGATCAACATTTTATAGAAGAAGAACTGTTGCACCACCTGAGTGAAATATCCAGTATTTTATTCTTCTTAATGGGGGCAATGACCATCGTTGAGTTGATTGATGCACATGAAGGTTTCTCCATCATTACAGATAAAATTAAAACCCAAAACCGAGTGAAGTTGTTGTGGGTTGTTAGTATTCTCACTTTCTTTTTCTCAGCTGCTTTAGACAATCTGACCACATCCATCGTCATGATTTCTTTGTTGAGAAAGTTGATTGACGATAAGCATGATCGTTGGTTTTTTGCCGGTTTTGTGGTGATTGCCGCGAATGCGGGTGGGGCTTGGTCTCCAATTGGCGACGTTACCACCACGATGCTTTGGATAGGCGGTCAGTTAACGGCTTTAACCATCATCAAAACACTAATCATTCCGAGTTTGGTTGCCATGTTGGTTCCTTTATTGGTGCTTACTTTCACTCTCAAAGGTGAAGTGACTCGACCCATGAAGTCGAAAGTCTTAGAGCATTATATAGATCCAACCACCCCTTTTGAGCGAAATCTAGTTTTCTTTTTAGGACTCGCAGGTTTGTTGTTCGTTCCTGTTTTCAAAACTATCACGCACCTTCCTCCTTTCATGGGAATGATGTTGAGCTTGGGTGTGTTGTGGATTGCTACAGAAATCATCCACCGAAGTAAAAATAAAGAAGGTAAATCACAATTGTCTGTCATTGGAGTACTTCGAAAAGTCGATACAGCAAGTGTCTTGTTCTTTCTAGGTATACTACTCGCAGTTGCTGGGCTTCAGACGGCAGGACATTTAGCTGTAGTTGCTGAACGTTTAGATCTTTGGTTCGGTGGGGATATTTATGCGATTAACGTCGTTATTGGCTTGTTATCTGCTATTGTTGATAACGTTCCTTTGGTAGCTGGTGCTATGGGAATGTATGAAGTCACAACCCTAGGAAACTTTTCTCAAGACGGCGTTTTCTGGCAGTTTTTAGCATTCTGTGCGGGAACTGGAGGCAGTGCCTTAATTATCGGTTCCGCATCGGGTGTGGCAGTAATGGGCCTTGAAAAGATTGATTTCGTATGGTATTTGAAAAAGATTTCTTTGTTAGCTTTATTGGGATACTTTGCTGGTGCAGGTACTTATATTTTGATGCAATCTATTTGACACAATGGCGTTCTTTTAGCAACGCACAAACAACTTACTGATGAAAACAATTCTTTTACAAGCTCCAATTGCTGTTGATTCCTTGGGTATTGATTTAGCTCAGACCAGCGAGCCCGTTGAAAAAACACTTTCGATAATCGAATTGATCACCAGCGGTGGATTGGGTGGCCAAATCATCATGTTGACTTTGGGAGCACTCTCCATATTGACGGTTTACTACTTCTTGGAACGTATTCAAGTTATCCAGCGCGCTGTAAAAGATGAGCCACAATTCATGAGCAAAGTGAAAGATTATCTTTCCGACCAAAAAGTAGAATCCGTGGTGGCTTTGTGCAATCGGTCATCCTCTGCCGTTGCCAATATAGTCGCTAAAGGAGCTCTCGCCAAGGGAGGTTCAAAAAACATCCAAGATGCTATGGAGCGTCAAGGGAATTTAGAAGTTTATAAGCTCGAACACAACTTATCATCCTTAGCAACAATTGCCGGTGCCGCTCCCATGATTGGGTTTTTAGGTACCGTGATCGGAATGATTTTAGCTTTTCACGAGATGGCTAGTGCAGGCGGACAAATCGATGTGGAAATGCTTTCCAAAGGTATTTACACAGCCATGACGACGACTGTAGCCGGATTGATTGTCGGTATTGTTGCTTATCTAGCCTACAACCAATTGGTTGCCAAGGTTACAAAGGCTACTTTTAAGATGGATCAAGGAACCGCAGAATTTTTAGATGTCATTTCAGAAAATAACTAAGCATGGCACTGAAAAGGAAAAATAAAGTAAGTGCATCTTTCAGCATGTCCTCCATGACGGACATTGTATTTTTATTGCTCATTTTTTTCATGCTTACTTCTACTTTAGTAACCACGAATGCTCTAGATTTGGTTTTACCCAAGAGTAATGCTCAAACCGTTAAAAAGCAGCGCGTGTCGGTTTCTATCAATGAAAATTTCGAGTATTTTATCGATAAAGAAATGGTAGAGCTCAAATACCTGGAGGCTCAACTGATGGAAAAGATGACCGGTCAGGATGAGCAGGTAGTCATCCTTAGGGTTGATAAATCCGTTCCTTTAGAACACGCTGTAGAGGTAATGGATATTGCCTATAGAAATAAATTCAAAATTGTTTTGGCCACACAGCAGAAACGATGAGCCTAATTCGAAATACATACAAACGCAGAGCATTACTGGTAACGATTCTAGTTCATCTGCTTGTTGTATTTGCTTTCTATTCCTTCGGCTTGAAATACATGGATCCAAAAATAGAAGAGGGGATTGCTATTGAATTCGGATACGCAGAAGAAGGTACGGGAGAAGAAATTACCCAAACCCAAGAAATTCTGACCGAAATCCTCGAAGAAGTTATTTTGGAAACGGAAGTTTCAGCATCCGAAGTGCAGCTTGATGTTTCCGAAGATGTTGTGACCCAGGATCTCGACGATGCACCCAGCATCTCTGCAGAAGAAGAAACGAAACAAATAGAGGAACCCCAAGCGGTTCAAGCAGATGAGAAGAAGCTTCAAGCCAGTAATGAACTCCAACAAGCACTATCCAGTTTGTTTCAAAGCGACGAAGCGGAATCTTCGGGCACTACCGACGTAGAAGCTGCGCAAGGTAACGAAAGCGGGAGCCTGCAGGGGGATCAGGAAGCCGTGGGTGGAGAAGGTAGTTTTTCCGACGGTTATGAGCTTGGTGATCGTCAAGCCATCGTAAAACCCAAACCCAATTACGCCTGTAACGAAACAGGTCGTGTGGTTATACGTGTATGGGTAAACGCTGAAGGGCAGACCTACAAGTCTGAGCTCGATTTAAAGAATACCACAGACACATCACCATGTTTAGTGAAAGAAGCCAAATCAGCTGCACTAAAAACCACTTGGTTGGCTGATGCGAATGCCATGCCCACCCAAATTGGCTCTATCATATACAATTTTAGAAAGCAGTAGATGAATTATCAGGAAACCTTGGATTGGCTGTTTCAGCAATTGGCTTCCTTTCAGCGTGTGGGTCAATCTGCCTATAAAGAAGACCTGAGCAATATCAGAGCTCTTTGTGAACGACTTCATCAGCCCCAAAACAAGATCAAATGCATTCATGTAGCAGGCACCAATGGGAAAGGATCTTCATGCCATCTCTTGGCTTCGGTACTACAAGAACAAGGTTATAAAGTAGGTTTGTATACCTCTCCACATCTCAAAGATTTTAGAGAGCGCATCAAAATCAACGGAATCATGATTTCTGAAGCAGAGGTGGTAGGTTTTGTAAGGAATTACCAAGCGGATTTTAAGGGCATTAGCCCCTCTTTTTTTGAGATGACCACCGCATTAGCCTTTGCTCATTTTTCCAAAAGTGAAGTAGATATAGCTGTTATTGAAACCGGTTTGGGAGGTCGGTTGGATGCCACCAACATCATCAAGCCTGAACTTTCTGTGATCACCAATGTAGCTTTGGATCATCAAAATATCTTAGGCGATACGATTGCGTTAATCGCTAGAGAAAAAGCTGGAATCATCAAAGCCGAAGTCCCTGTGGTCTTTGGACCCACAACAGAAGAAGTATTGTCGGTGTTGAAGGAAGAAGCAGAAAATAAAAAATCAAGTTATTACTTTTCCAAAGTTGAACATTCTTTCACCAGTGCTTTGAACGGCGCTTGTCAGCAGGAAAATATTGCTACGGTCCATGAGGCGGTTGTTCAACTGAGAGCTTTGGGTTGGGACATCAGGGAGGAAGCCTTGATGCAGGGTTTGCTTAACGTACTAAAGAATACCAAGCTGCGAGGGCGTTGGGAGCAAATCTCAGAGCGCCCTAGGGTGATATGTGATACCGGACACAACACCCACGCGATTGAATCCATCGTGAAACAGTTGAAAAAGGAAGTTTGTCAGAATTTATGGCTGGTTATCGGTATGGTGGGGGACAAGGATGTGGATGCTATTTTAAGTCTTTTACCCCAGGATGCGCAGTACATTTTCTGTCAGCCAAACATCCCCAGAGCTCTTTCGGTCTCGATTTTGTCGGAAAAAGCCGCACAACATTCGCTTTCAGGAATTTCGGTAGAGCATCCAAAAGAAGCTTTGGCTAAAGCGCAAGAGCTTGCTAATGAGGACGATTTGATTTTTGTGGGTGGAAGTACTTTTGTGGTGGCAGAAATTCTTTAATAATCTTCTCAAATTAATCCCTAAAATTTTTGTGCAAGTATGAAAATGATTTTTATATTTGCACTCGCTGATTGAAACAGTAAACAGTTCTTAAATGTATCGGGCGATTAGCTCAGTTGGTTCAGAGCACCTGCCTTACAAGCAGGGGGTCACTGGTTCGAATCCAGTATCGCCCACACAAAAAGCCTCCGCAAAAGCGGAGGCTTTTTTATTTGGTTTTTTATACTGGAGGGGCCTATGCCGTTTTATATATTGTCCGTCGTCGTTAAATTCATGTTGGTTTATTTTACACAAGTTTTGGTGATGTATTTTGCCAGAATGTTTCAATTCCTTTTTTGTTTTCGTATAATTGTTTGTAGCCAGTTGTATTATACAACAAATCATGGACTGCTTTAAAATCATATGTGTATAATCCTTTAGAAAAAGTAATTAAATGTGAGGTATTTAAGACGAGTATTCATAAAAAAGCTATTATTTGGAGTAACCTTTGTCCTATTTTCAAATCCATTGAAAAAGCTATGGGCCTCAACGAAAACCAGTCCATACAAACCTCCTAGCTGGAGGGGGTTGGTAGAAATAGCTCGTTGGTGCCCTACCATACACAACTTACAACCACACCAAATAAAAATAATCTCAGAAACCGAAGCAGAGCTTTTATACAACCCTGAAAGACTTCTCCCGGTAGGAGATTCAGACTCCATATTTACAACAATCGCAATGGGGGTCTTTATAGAGCACCTTTCCATTGCGGCAGCTCCATTCGGCTATAAAGTTATAACAGATCGTCTGTATGATCCAATTTCAATTAAATCGATGAAGCCAACGATTTTTGCAAAGCTCAAACTTGTTTCAAGCTCCGAAAAAGAGGAGCTAAATAAAGAGTTAATTGTTGAAAGAAGAACCTCACGCACACATTATGATGGTAAAAGACTTGATGAAAACACTCTTCAACGAATAAAAAAAGAATCTAAAAAATTTGGACATGATTTTTTTCATTCATCTGAAAGTGAGTTGATTGATTTTGTAACGACCTTAAATGAAAAAGCCTTATTTGAAGATTTAGGTTCAAACCCCAATAGAAATGAACTTGACCAATTGTTTCGATACAATAAAAAAGAAGCTGAATTTTATAAAGATGGACTTTGGACAAAGTGCATGGGGTTTTCAGGTCGTTTAACGAGGTCAATTTTTAAAAACCATCAAAAATGGACCAAAGGTTTTCGTAAAAAGTTGTTGAAAAAATATTACATATCAACATTCAAAGGTACGAGTACGATATGTTGGTTTGCAGGTGCTTTTAAACAAACAGAAGATTGGGTTCAATGTGGTAGAATGTTTGCCAGGACTTGGTTAATCATGACTGATGAAAACGCTTATATCCAACCCTTTGGGTCTTTGATTACAAACGAAAATGCCTACAGTGAAATTGAAGCAAAATTGACTCAGCCGGTCAATCCTAAAAAGATTTGGATGATTTTTCGTGCTGGATACAGCAAAACACCTTCAAGAAGTTACAGATTAAGTACAAATGAAATCGTAATTAACTAAAACATGAGACATTTACTTATACTATTCTATGCTTGGCTGGTTGAGCTATGTCGGAAACCCTTAATGCTATCGAATGCTACGATAAAACTTATATACATTCCTGGGATTAATAAAATTAGGTCTTTCAATAGTAAAGCCCGATCCTATTCAGAATTTATAAAGGCAAAAAGAAGGGTGCCTGCTTACAAGGCATTTTTGAAAACGCGTAATTTTTCGAAACCATCATTTAGTGGTTTGGTTCCAAACATCCATGAGATTCCAGAAATTGACAAAGAAAATTACATCAATAAATTTTCTATTGATGCTAGATGTGTAGGGGGTGAAATTCCAACAGAAAATGTAATTATTGATGAATCTTCAGGGAGTAGCGGTACCGCAACCAACTGGGTTCGTGGGTTAAAAGAGCGAAAACGCAATGCCAAAATGATTGAGTTTGGGATGAAGGCTTTAGTGGGAGAAGACCCAATATTTGTCATCAATGCTTTTGCTTTGGGCCCATGGGCTACTGGCGTAAATGTAACGATGAGTTGCGTCTCTTTCTCGAAGCTAAAGTCTTTAGGACCTGAAAAAGAAAAAATTGAAAATACACTTAAACAATTTGGTGAAGATCATAAGTATGTAATTATGGGCTATCCTCCTTTTTTAAAATACTTGGTAGATAATTCAGACATCGAATGGAAGAAGTTTAACATTACCTTCATTTTTGGAGGTGAGTCAATGTCAGAAGGAATGAGGGATTACCTTTTTCAAAAAGGGATAAAAAAGGCCTACAGTTCTTTAGGAGCATCAGATTTAGAATTAAATATTTCAGCTGAAAATGATTTTACAATCAGCCTCAGAAGATTATTGCGATCTAACCAAGCATTACAATCAAAAATTTTAAAACACACCGGTGCTCTTCCAATGATTTTTCAATACAACCCAACAGATTTTTTACTAGAGTCTTCTGAGTCTGGAGAATTAATTGTAACGATTTGCCGTCCCGGTTATATTTCACCTAAAATCAGGTATAATATTCACGATAGAGGTCATACATTGTCTCTTAAAGAGTTGTACTCAATTTTAAATGATTTGAATATAAGTCTCGATCATTTAGAGAAACCTCAAACAGATTTACCTTTATTATTACATTATGGAAGAGCTGACATGACAGTATCTTTTTTTGGATCAAACATAAGTCCTACAGATATTCAAGAAGTAATTTATTCATTACCTGAATTATCGAAAATTGTTAACTCATACAACCTTTCTGTAAACGAAGATAAGGAGGGGAATAAAAAATTAATCATTTCACTAGAGGTTCAGAAAGGTAAAACAACCGAGTTTTTAGATTTTGATAAAATTCAATCCATCTTTTTTGATAACTTATCAAAAATCAATCAAGATTTTAGAGAAGCTAGAAAAATGCTTCCCAACAATAGTTTAACAACAATTTGTTTCGAAGATTTTGGGTCAGGTTCATTCAAACAAAATGACATCCGAATAAAGGCAAAATATATCAACTGAAACCTTTTCTAAGAGAACCTAATCTGTGTTAAACTTTTTTATGTCGAACTTTAAGCCTAATTCATTAACCGAAAGAAAATACAAAAGAAATCCATGCAACATTTGGAAGAAATTTACATTGTCGGTGCAGGAATAAGTGGATTGATTGCTGCTTATGAACTAGAACAAGAAGGTTACCGGCCCATCATGATTGAGCAAACGGATGATGTAGGCGGAAGGGTTAAGACGCTTCGTGAAAAAGGGTATGACTTGGATCTTGGATTCCAGGTACTCCTCAGCGCTTATCCATTAGCTAAAGCGTATCTGGATATGGAAAAGCTTCAGTTGAACAAACTCGAATCAGGTGCGTTGATTTATGCAAACCAAAAGTCCTATTTAATTGGAGACCCCTTGAGGAATTGGAAGTTGCTCAGACCTACTTTAACGGCTGATGTAGGCTCCTTCTTGGATAAGCTGAAAATCCTAAAGTTAAACCTAAGATTAAAGTATAAATCTCTCGAGGAAATCTTTGAATCACCCGAGAGGACAACGGAAGAATACCTCCTTGACTTTGGTTTCTCATCTAAGATGATTGATCGGTTTTTCAAGCCTTTTTTTGCAGGAATATTTTTGGAGCCGGACCTGAGAACATCCAGTCGAATGTTTGAATTTGTGTACAAGATGTTTGGTGAGGGATATGCAACGATCCCTAAATTAGGGATTGGAGAAATCAGCAAACAATTGAAGCGTAAATTGCACCATACAAAGTTCATTTTCAATACCGAAGTTGAAGAGGTTACAAGCGAGTATATATCATTCCGTACGGGTGAGAAAAAACCACACCAAGGAGTTGTCGTTACCGGTAATGCATCTGCTTTAATATCGAGTATTAAAGAACAGAAAGTGGTATGGAAAGAATGCATGTGTTTCTATTTTGAGGTAGATCAGACAAACATTCCTACCAATACGATTGCGCTGATTTCGGATTCTGGAAATTATGCGAATAATTTATATGCATACAAGGATTTGAGTACCGGAAAAAACATACTTTCGGTAACATGTCTTAGGTTTGGTGAAAAGTCCATCGAAGAACTCATTGACTTCATCATTAAAGAAGTTAAAAAATACGCTGCGTCTTCTCACGTAAGTTACATCCATCACTATTTAATCAAGCAGGCACTGCCTGATTTTGATAACCTTAGGATGTCTGCAGCTCCTGCTGAAACTCAGGTGATAGAAAATGTCTTTCTTGCTGGAGACTATTTATTTAATGGTTCATTAAATGCTGCGATGGAGTCGGGGCGTTTAGCCGCACTTGGAATTATACAGAAAATAGGGGAGCGGACTTGAAATCATAAATTTGTAAGCGAAAATCATGAAATTATTAAGATTACATTTTGGGCACAACAATTTTCTTATCATGCAGGTGATTAACTAAATCAAATCAAATGAAATACCTCTTTCTATTCGCAATGTGTTTTACTCTAATTTCATGTTCAGATGAAGATCCGGAGATGGATTTTAGAATATGGACGGGCCCTAAAGTTCAATTCGTCAAAGAGGCTGGCGCAAATCCGGAAGATGAAATCAATCAAGATAGAATATCATCAAGTGTTTGGATGACTCGCGGGAACAAGGGCGGTCAAATTTTTAACATATTGGCTGAAGAATCAGCGACAAAGGAAATAAGCCCATTAAAGACCAGGTGGGCGCTGGGAGACGTTTCTGATGTTCAAACGCTTACTTTTTCCAGTTTCAGAGCAGCCGTAGGAAGTCCCAAATCTGTCGTAGGTAAAGATCTCGTATTGCATCTGGAAGATGAAAATGTGTATTTGTCTGTCAAATTCACACGTTGGGATGAAGGTCAAGGAGGAGGTTTTGGATATGAAAGGTCATCATCTAATTAATGTAGTTGGGGAATCGTTCGAATACCAAAACGATACATCAGAGAATACCAGTTATTGCTTCGCCCTCTAATGATATTTGAACCATAGCAGTGTGCAAGCGAAATTAGAAACGAGCCCTGAATAAAAGGGAGACCGCATTTTCACACGAATTTTATTGTTTCTAATGGGACTACTTGTAGGGTTTCCTGAATCTGCATATCCAGAATTCAATCAACCTGATTCGTTTGAATTCTTAGAAGAACACTTACGAAATCATCAAGTATTGTATCAAATTATGCTGAACGGGATTCTCATCATTCTACTTCTTGACTTATCGGTTTTGTTTACAGGGGGTCACTTGCTAAAATTAACTTATCTTGAGGCTCAATTTGTGACGGACTTTGAAATCGTTTAGCACTGCCGATATCATGAGGAGAGCTGAGACTTGTAATCTGATTGCTCTAGTGGAGGGGAGGTTAATGATTAATGAAATCAGCTTAATAAAACGCCTGTAAAAAGGACTAAATTATTCAGTACTCTCAGGTACTCCCACAGCATAATCGGAAGCTTACCTTCAAAGGAATCAAACAGGATCTTGAAAAGGGATAGGTAGTTACAACAACTAAAGTGAGGCGAATTCTGAAAAGCCAGATGAGTAGGAAAAACAAAACAAAAAAGAGATGGAAAATTTAATGCATTTATCACAAATCATTCTTGCAATATCTGTATTGTATGTTTGGACTTTTAGATTTCACAATGTCATCAAGGAGTTTCAACAATTTGGATTGAGTGATTTAATTCGAAACTTTGTAGGGGCAACGAAGATATCTTTAGCCACTTTACTTATTGTGGGTGTTTGGGATCCCTCATTAGTTTTTATTCCATCAATTCTTATGGGACTATTAATGGTGAGTGCTCAATATTTTCATTTCAGAGCAAGAAATCCTTTCCTCAAAAAACTACCCTCTCTAATTCTTTTGGCCCTAAGTGTTTTTATAGCCAATTCATCCATTTAACTAAAGAAGCATGTCTATAGTTACAATATGTAGTTTAATTTCAAGTGTTTCCTTTTTTGCCTATGCTTTTTCATATTTCAATTCACCACATATGAAAAATGAGTTCAAGCGTTTTGGTTTGGAAAAGATTGGATTAACGACAGTTTTATTACAAATTGCAGGAGCACTGGGTTTGTTGGTTGGGCTTAAATTCTCTTTTTTTCTTATGATTTCATCTCTAGGCCTAGCATTACTAATGTTCGCGGGCCTCATTGTAAGAATAAAATTAAAAGACAGTATCTGGGTTTCTTTACCTGCTTTTTTTTATATGTTATTAAATACGTATATCTTTTTGGCTTCCTCAAATTTAATGAATTAGAACAGCTGTTTTATAGGAATAAAAGCTAACAAAACATGCGATTTATACTCGTTCTATTTTGCTTCTATATTTACTAAAAGAGTCGTAAAATTTCCCACGAATGATAGCAACAAAAAATAAGTTATTTTCAAAAACGATAAATATGAAAACCTCAATTTTTTTACTCACATTCATCTTTTTCACTATCGGTACCGGTTCATCTGATGCACAACAATTCACAGAACCTGAGGCTATGAACATCTTACGCAATTGGGAAGGAGACTGGCAAGGTAAAGCGGTTATGAATAAATCTTTATGGATTCCTAAACAAATTGAAATGGATGGGAACACAAGCTCTGAGTTAATTTTAGAGGGAAAATATTTGGAGGTATTTAATGAAAATGTTCGATCTGAGACCAAAACACTTATTCGTTACGATAAAGCCTCAAAAGCTTTCAATAGATGGGAGTTTAAGAGTGATGGTGGTACTAGTTTTTGGGTAGGCAAGTGGAAAAAGTTCAGTCAAAAAATGATTTGGAGTTATGTTGATTTTTCCAATTCTGGAATCAGTGGCAAAATAACAGAACGCTTTGAGTCTGATGGGAAAATTAAAGCGAAAGTCTTTATGAAAGATACGCAAGGAAATGTGTTGATAGAAATAGAATCTACAAGTATAAAAATGAATTAGTACAAACACACATGACAACACCATAGTAGGAATTATAACCTTAAGTGACCGAGCAAGTGCAGGATTCTATGAAGATCTGAGTCCTTAAAATACGTGCCTACCCCCATTTTTTCGAGACAAACAGCTGGACTCAGAAATACAAGTTTATTCATCAATCTACCCGGAAAGCCTAAGTCTATTCGAGAGTGTTTGGATGCTATTTTTCCCGCAATTCCTTATTGTATAGACCTCATGGAAGGACCCTTTTTAGAATGTAATGGGGAGGTGATGAAACCCTTCAGTCCAAAGCCTAAAAAAGTCAAAGAATAACTGAACTTAAAATCGTAGTTTAGCTCCTATGTTACCCCAAACCATACAGCAAATAAAAAATTGAGATTATGAGCATTCACTCCCTTTTAGATCAGCACCCAAACCAACAAATTATAGCCTCAGTTTTGAGTAGATATTTTTTCACACTAGTCACGTTGATAAGCTGTTTCTTTGTTTCGGATGTAATTGCTCAGGAACACCATCACCATCATCATGGATCTTTACATCATTGGGAGATTCCAAGTAAAGACCCAGACCGAATCATACTTACCTTTCATGGAGATCCGGCAACCAGTAGGGCGGTAACTTGGCGAACGGATCATACTGTAAATAAATCCATAGCACAAATTGCTGAAGCTACGGTGAACTCAAAGTTTACCGAGAACGCAGTTGCTTTAGACGCCGTTACCGAACCCTTTGATTTAGGTATGTACAAGGGAAATGTATCCCTAGTGGTTCATTATCACAGCGTTATTTTCAAGGGGTTAAAACCCGATAAGCTTTATGCATATAGAGTAGGAGATGGCGAATACTGGTCAGAGTGGATTCAGTTTCGTACTGCAAAACAAGAATATTCACCCACTAAATTTGTTTACTTCGGTGATGCGCAAAACGACGTTTTAGCACATTGGTCGCGCGTCATTCGTATGGCATACCAAACGGCACCAGATGCTTCATTTGTCATTCATGCAGGAGACTTAATCAACCATGCACACCGCGACTACGAGTGGGCAGAATGGTATAAGGCAGGGGGGTTTATACACAGTCAGTGGACGGCTATTCCTGCTGTGGGAAACCATGAGTTTATGTCTGTTGCTGAAGGAGAGCCTCGAAAACTATCTGTGCAGTGGAGACCGCAATTTACACTACCAGTAGAAAGGAAGTTGGATGAAAAACTGCATGAAACCGTTTATACGGTCGATTATCAAGACATCCGAATTATTGTTCTCAACTCCAACGATCAGCTCGAAGAACAAACCGATTATATTGAAGAAAAGTTAATGAGCTCTTCCGCCAAATGGAACATCATCGTTTGTCATCACTCTGTTTTTTCTCCGGCTAAGGGACGCGACTTCGAATTTGCTCGAAAGAATTGGAAACCTTTATTGGACAAGTACAATGTTGATTTGGTTCTCAATGGACACGATCATACCTATGCAAGAGGACACGTACCCGTTAGAACCACGGATCAAGATTCGGCACACGAGGTTCGCACCGTCTATGTAACATCTGTCAGTGGTCCTAAGCAGTACCAGTTGGATAGAGATCAGCTCAATGGGTATGAAAAAGATGGTTATCAGTCGGTTAAAAGTGGCGAGCAAACTCAGTTTTATCAAGTCATCACAGTTGAAGATAATCAACTGACCTATGTGGCTTATACCGCTTTGGGTGATGAGTACGATCGAGCCATTATCACTAAAGACTTTATTACCGGGAAAAAGCAGCTTTCTGAATAGAATCAGTTTCGTGAATTTCATCCATCAAAGATTCACATGGATTCAGTCACTTTATTTTTCTGTATTATTTTACTGCAACAATGTTGCATTTAGATCCAACTTTCTTACTTTTGGGCTTTTGTTGTATTCCATGTTTTTGGTGAAAAATAAATTCAGGTGATTAGAAAACATTTTAGGTTCATCTATATGTGTTTGTGTTACTAAAGATGTTTTAAATCAACGCACTCATCTTCAATAGACTATGCTGATAAAAGATCTGTTAAATTGATTTTTCTTTTTTAAATACATACACTTAAATGACTATTAAAATTTAACACATAGGTTTATAAAGTTAACCTTAGAAATAGGGATTGTCAAAGCTTCAACCAAAATGGGGTTTACTGGAAAACCTGTATTTACGATACATCTAACATGAACTCATAACGTATAGAATTTATTGAAAAATGATTACGAAAGAACAAGTTATTGAGGCCCAAAAGAAATGGGGTGCAGGCGTTGTAAAGATAGGATCTTTAAAGGGTTCTAGATCGGAGTGCAAATTGTTTGCCAGCGAATTTTTGGACCAACGTTACGCTTTTGAAACAGGATCAGTATTGTTTAAGCCCACGAAATGTGAGTTCGATCAGTTTAGACCTACAAAACCAGAGGCTTTATCCTACTTTATTGCCGGGGAAGATCGTGTATGTAAAGAAGATAAAGGATTTGCCATTAACCCTTGGATTAAGGTAAGGTTTGAGAATTCGGGTTTCATTTTAGACGAGCGTCGAGCCATTGCCATGGGGAATTACTTCTTTACAGATTTAGAAGGTCATGAGGCTAAAGTCGAATATACGTTTGGATACAAGCTTATGGATGGACATTTAAAAATCGACTTACATCATTCTTCCTTTCCATTCAAGGCCTAATATTTTATTTTTGAAAAATATCACATGACTGATCAACATTAGAACCTATGATTCGTACACAAGAAAACGTCAAAACCGATTATCAAATAGAATCAAATTGGGGAGTCGGTGCGAGTCCATCGATTTTAAATCGCATTCATGATGATGAGGTTAACATCGCTATTTATGAAAGAGATGTGAGTGCTTTTTCGAATGAGATTAAGCAGTTATCCGATGAAGAAATTGAATTCAGGTCAAGCGGAACGAAAGACGATATAATGAACGACGTCCGAAAAGCGATGGACCCGTCTAATTACAGCCTTATAATTCAAGATATTAAGGAACTTATTACCCATTTTAATAAAGTTGCCGATGTGAAGAACTTCCGATTGCTATTGGCCACCGTCAACACGAATATGTGTAGAAGGTTTCATACCGACGTCAACGATTTACGCTTGCTTTGTACTTACAGTGGTCCGGGAACATTATGGCTTACAGATGATAATATCAACCGAAGGGCGTTGGATGATTCTAGTGGTAATGAATCTATCGTTTTGGATGAAAGTAGGGTTCAACAAGCTGAAACAGGTGCTGTAGTTCTTTTGAAAGGAGCGATATATCCGCAATTAGAATCAAAAGCTATTGTACACCGAAGTCCGACCATTGAAGAAAGTGGTGAAAAACGACTTTTACTGAGAATTGATACAAACGAATCTTTAAACCTTTGGAGATGATACCTCATACATTTAACGATTGGGTAAACTGCATAACAAAAGACTGTAAAGTAAATTTGACAAAAGAATTCGCTTTACAACGTCTTGCAGTTTATCAAGACAAGACCCATATTGAAACAAAAAATTTTATTTCGCTTTATGGCGAACAACACCTAAACAACATCATTCAATGGTACAGTCAGATTCAATAACAAAAAAATTACCTGTAACCGTATTAAGCGGATTTTTAGGCGCTGGGAAAACAACATTACTCAATCATGTTTTGCACAACAAAGAAGGCTTAAAGGTCGCTGTGATCGTGAATGATATGAGTGAAGTAAATGTAGATGCCGAGTTGGTTAAAAGTGAGAACACCCTATCTCGAACCGAAGAAAAATTGGTGGAAATGAGTAACGGCTGTATCTGCTGTACGCTTCGAGAAGATTTAATGGTAGAAGTAGAGCGTTTGGCAAAAGAAGATCGATTTGATTATTTGCTGATCGAGAGTACGGGGATAAGTGAACCAGTTCCCGTAGCTCAAACCTTTAGCTTTATTAGCGAGGAGGGTGATATTGATTTGTCAAAATTTAGTTATGTTGACACCATGGTTACGGTGGTAGACTGTTTTAACTTCTTTAAGGATTTTGGAACCAATGAATTGTTGGTAGATCGAAAACTGACAGATATGGAAGGCGACTTTAGAACCATTGTGAATTTGTTGACCGATCAAATAGAATTTGCCAATGTGATTATTTTGAATAAAACGGATCTGGTTGATGCCAATACAGTTGGGCTTCTAAAAGCGTCTATTCAAAAGCTTAATCCCGGAGCTAAAATCTTAACTTCTGATTTTAGTAAAGTGGACCCCAAAGAAATCTTGAATACTAAATTATTTGATTTCGATGAGGCTCAAAACTCGGCTGGTTGGCAAAAGGAATTGGAAGGCGGAACACACACACCAGAAACAGAAGAATACGGCATTTCTTCATTCGTTTTTAGAAATCAAAAGCCGTTTCACCCGGAAAGATTTTGGAAATACCTGAACGAGGATTATCCAAGTACAGTAATCAGAGCTAAGGGCTTGTTTTGGTTGGCGTCTAGATCAAATGAAGCCATCAACTTCAGTCAAGCAGGTGGTTCTTCAAGGATGGAAAGTGCAGGTGTCTGGTGGGTAAGTATGCCCTTTAGCGAACGCGTAAATTATCAAGCTTTTGTAGACAATAAAGATTATATCGAAGAAAAGTGGAGTAAGCAATGGGGTGATAGAATGAATGAGTTGGTCTTCATTGGACAAGACGTAGAAAAAGAAAAAATGATTGCTCAGCTTGAACAGTGTTTGTTGCAAGATCACGAACAAGATTTGTTTGATGAAAACATCCCGTTTCGGGATCCTTTTCCGGAAGAAATTTAGCCCATCAAGAGTGCGTTTATAGAGCAAAATCAGGGCTTGGGCACTTTTAAAACGATAGAGAAGGGGCTTAAGTCTTTTAGGGATAGAAATCACATTGACACTGGACTGGTTAAAATTTAAGAAATCATGGAAGCTATCATCACAATTGTGGGTTTCTTGGGAGCGGGAAAGACCACTCTGTTAAGACATTTGATTAGCAAAAGTATAGATTCGGGCTGGAAGCCTTTTATCGTACTTAATGATTATGAAAATGCAAATCTAGACGCACTCCAGTTTACCGATAAGATTGACCCCGTTTATATTAGGGCACTCACGGGGAGTTGTATTTGTTGTAGTGGGATCAATGAACTCAGAAATTATGTAAATCGTATCCCAGAGCGTCCCAATGGGATTACATTTATAGAGGCTAATGGGACCTCAGATTCTTGCGCTCTCATGGAGTTCCTTGGCGTTGGAGTAGACCCTCGTTTTTTACCGCCCATTCAAGTGTCTGTTGTGGATGTGAAAAATTGGCAAAAACGAGGCGTTCATAATGAGCTGGAGTCCAATCAGGTTCAAGTCTCTTCTTTGATGGTTCTCACACACACTAAGGACATCTCAGAGTCACGAAAAGCTGAGGTGATTGAAGAACTAATAGAGATCAATCCCTTGGCTGAAATCATAACCATGGATGCCATTGATGTATCTCTTCTCCCTAAACTTTTACCCTCAAAAAATGAAGCTAAAAAAATGGATCACCATAAATCGCATTGGTCTTCTTGTTCTGTTGATTTACCTGACTTACCCCATTTAGATTCTATTTATGCTGTATGTCGTTCCCTTCCGAATACGATCTTGCGAGTGAAAGGTTGTACTAAAATCGGTGAGGAACAGCGCTATACTTATTTTGAAAGGACTCCCGATGGGAAGGTGTTTATAAGACCTTTTAATGGAATTCCAATTACGGGACCTAAGCTTTTAGCTATTGGACCAAGCAGTGAGCCCTCCCTTCTTAATAAGGCAATCGATGAAAGCTTAATTTCTTATTAGTGGACCCTTTCCAAAAAGAGATTGGATGTCATTCTGATAAAGGCTTATTTCTAGCCTTCTTTCTTTCATTGAATTCGATTATATTTGATTCGAAAGCGATCAAAACACTTTAAATCAGAACCAACCACTGGAGTAAATTTGGAAGCCTTAATTCACAAAATAAAAAACAGCATATCCCTCAGCGAAGAGGCTGAAGCGAAGGTTTATTCCATTTCAAAAGAATTGGATGTCGCCAAAGGAACAATACTCATTGAACAGGGGCAAGCTGTTTACAATACGTACTTTGTTTTGGGGGGCTGCCTTCGTTCTTATTGTATAGATAAAAATGGTAAAGAACATACCTTACAGTTTGCCATTAAAGACTGGTGGATTAGCGATTTTATTGCCGTATACAACAGTGAGCCTGCCACCCTTACCGTAGAGTGTGTCAAAGATTCCAGAATTATAAAGTTTAATTCCAAAGACTTGGCGGAAATACACGAAGAGTTTCCTGAATTTGAAGTGTTTCAAAGGAAGAATTTAGAAAGGCACGTAGTAAGTTTGCACAAAAGAATTTTGAATCAGTTGCAGCTGACAGCCTCCGAGCGGTATGATTTGTTTTTAAAACAATACCCGCACATCGAACAGGATACGCCCAATTATCATATTGCATCCTACTTGGGGATCACCCAACAAAGCCTGAGTCGTATCCGCTCCGAAAAAGTGCGTAGATGATTTTATTATCCTAGGTTAATTTCTTTCTGCAAGGCGCATTGTATTTTTACTGTGAATGAATAAGAAAGAAAAGGATGCTTAAAAATATTTGGATTGGCCCCTAAGTTGGAGTCAGACGGCTCTTACAGTCCATCAAAACTAGCTCTAAAGCTAGGTACGGTTCGTAAAACAGATTTCGATCATACATCTTACCCAAAATATGAGGGCTCGAAGTCCAAAGTTTTGGTTCTTTTTACAGAACAGAAAAACATGAAAATGCAAAACGGTACTTTATTTTCTACGGGGAATCGTCCGGTAGAGGCATTGGTGCCGATATTGCACCTCTAAAATGCGGGTTTTGAATTTGTAATTGTATCACCTACAGGTAAACCTGTGGTTTTTGAACAGTGGGCTTTTCCTTACGATGACGAAAATGTTAAAGGCATTTACGATGCCTACAAGTTGAATTTTGAGCAACCGACAAGCTTGAAAAGTTTTGTAGAGACATCACTTTCAGAGGTAGATTCTTATGCAGCTGTTTTTGTGCCCGGAGGTCACGGATCGATGTTAGGTATTCCTGAAGACAATAATGTAGGAAAGCTATTGAATTGGGCTCATCAAAGCGACTTGTTTACGCTTTCCATTTGTCACGGACCAGGCTCTTTCTTATCTACAATGCTCAATGGTAAGCCCTTTCTTTACAAAGGGTATAGGATGGCAGTTTTCCCAGACTCGGTTGATAAAATGACCCCAATGATCGGTTATCTGCCTGGACACATGCCTTGTGGTGTGAGTGAAAGACTCAAAGATTTAGGGGTTGAGCTGGTTAATACAAAAGCCGACAAATCAGTTTGCTTGGATCGTAAACTTATTACCGGTGCAAGCCCTTTGGCTTCAAATGAATTGGGTAAATTAGCAGCACATACCCTGCTGAAAGAATTAAAGTAACCTCAAAAACACTCTTATGGAATTATTAGATAAATTAAATTGGCATTATGCGACCAAAGCCATGAACGGTCAAAAAATACCTCAAGAAAAAATTGACAATATCATAGAGGCTGTATCTCTGGCACCAACATCCAGCGGCCTGCAACCTTTTGAAGTTTTTGAGCCAGAAGCCGTAGATGAAATTTTGGATCTGAGAGAAAAGGGGTTACGCTGCTGTGTGATGCTTCCTTTAGGTTACAGAGATGCGGATAAGGATTGGTTGGTGAACCAGAAAAAAAGTTAGGAAATGCAAAGAAGATTTAGTTACTGTACTAGACTGATTGTTTACAACAATAAAGGTTGATTTGAATGTAGAGCGATTTGGGAGTCATCCTAGATTGCTCGTGCTTTTTGTTGCAAATTATTTTGTAGTATTGTGAACAAGCAAGGCTTGAGGATGTTCAGCTTCGTCAACCCAAATTTTGAAAGGCATTATTCTATGAAATCATTAAAATACATAGGACATCAATTGAGTTTACTCATCGTGTCGGTTTTTGCGTTATCACCCTTTACTTATGCTCAAAATTCTGTGTTCTATGTCCCTGAAGGCGATAACAGTTTTCACATCCAAGATGTTGGGCTGGAGCTGAACCATCTTAGTTTTATTAAAAACAATGAGTATTTTAATGATATCAGTGACGGTCTAACCCTCTTAGGATCTCAAGTTCATCCTGAGTTTATTTACAACCCTAGTAACCAAGCTCAGTTCAGATCAGGGCTCTTTTTATTGAAATATTTTGGTGAAGAATCTTTAGATAAGGTGATTCCCACCTTTAGCTTTAAGTATGTCAATGAGAAGCATCACTTTACCATAGGGAATTTGTATGCAAGAGACAATCACCGTTTGATAGAGCCATTGATGGGTAGTGAGAAACTATTGAGTAGTGAGGTGCTCGAAAGCGGGATTGCTTATCAATACACTTCTAGGAATGTGAGGTCTGAACTATGGCTTGATTGGGAAAATTACATCCGAAAACAAGACAATGAACGTGAGGTTTTCACCTTTGGTTCTGTTTCTCGACTGGCACTTTTAGACCAGTTGTCGTTTCCGATTCAATTTCTAATGCAACACAAAGGCGGACAAATCAACAACAGATACAACAGCGATACAGAAAGCTCTGCGGGAACCCAAAATGCTTTCAACGCTTCGCTCGGAATTGAATACAAATTCAATACTTTAAGGAACGATATTGTGCTGTCGTATTACTACCTATATCATCAAGCTGAATCCAATTCTCCTGAATACCCTTTTGAAAGCGGAGACGCTCATTATTTAACGCTTGATTACAAGCGCAAAGATTTGAGCTTTTTATTGGGGTATTATCGTGCAGATCAATTTGTGTCTATAAAGGGTAATGAAATGTTTCAAACGCATTCTCTCAAAACAAACATCAACCATTGGAACGGTGTTTTAGACCAAACCTATGCTGAGCTTACAGAACCATATAGAGAATTGGTTTTTACAAAACTGTTTTACGAAAAGTTTTTGGCTCCCAAGGTTAAGCTTGGTTTTCAGTGGGAAGGCTTTTTACAGTTAAACGACTCAGATTTGTCTTTAGGGACGGTAAAAAGCAAGAAACATCAGTTCGATCATTCCATTGGGGTTTACTTGATTTTCAACGATGTATTTAATTTCTGATTTTAGAGTTTGTTGACTTTTTAGTATTTCACTTTTACATGAAATCCTAAACCCAAACCTTTTACGATGTTCCATTTGCCTTGACTGGTTTGTCGGTTGACAATAGATCCGGAGAATCGATCGGCGGAGAATAAAAGACTTTTGTTGCCTAAATCTTGAATCCATTCCAGACCGATGTAAAAGTCTTCTTCGACCCAGATGTTATAAGCGCGGAGATCTATCTGCATCATCCCGTTTTTTTGGGATGTCTTTACGATGATGTTTTCGTAAATCAAAGAGCGGTCAGGTAGTCCATTTTTCAACGTGTAGATATTCACTCTAAATACAAGTGGTTTGTATTGGTTTTCATTGACTTGAAAATTAAAGGATTCCAAAACCGTAGGGGAATCCTTTACGGGTATGATGATTCCTATTTCATTTCCCAATTCGTTGTTGGTGAAACCTGTGGACATCGATTTGGATTTGGTTTTATTCCCCAGAGTTTTACTTCGCCATTTTTTTTCAGACAATACGATTTCAGACAATTCAAATACCTCAGGTCTTAAATACAGGGTATCACCTGAATTAAATTCATTGAAGAAAGATGTTGTGTTCAGTGTATAGTTTTCGTAACCAATCATCGAAAATTTAATTGTTTCTTCTTTTTTAGAGGCATTGATTTTTAGACTAAAAAAGCCATTAAGGTCAGAAACGGTACCTGTATTTTGATTAACGACACCAATATTTACAAAAGCGATCGATTGTTTCGTTTCACGATCGGCAATCGTACCTTGAAAGATGTTTTGCGCGTAGAGGTTACTCATACAAATGAGTAGGGAGGCCAGGAGTTTTAGGGGCATGATTTACTTGAAATGTTTGGTGATTTTTTCACTGAGTGGTTTTGTGAAAGAGTAGTAATAGTTAACGAATTTACCCTCTGGATCTATCAAGTATTTTTGGAAATTCCATTTTACAGAACTGGAAGACATTCCATTTTCTGCTTTGTCGGTAAGCCACTTGTAAATAGGGTGTTGGTCTTGTCCTTT
The DNA here is from genome assembly GCA_002478765.1 of Flavobacteriales bacterium UBA7430. GTDB lineage: Bacteria > Bacteroidota > Bacteroidia > Flavobacteriales > UBA7430 > UBA7430. Next base: position 363 of record DLQO01000077.1, on the reverse strand, counting down.
AACATCTATTTTTTCAGATAGTGGAAAGCTTACGCCGTAGTTGATCTGACAAAAGTTTTGAATGTCGTTTTCATTTCCAGGTTCTTGGCCTCCAAATTGATTGCAAGGCAATCCGATAACCACCAGTTGATCTTGGAATTTTTCATAAAGCTTTTCTAAATCTTCGTATTGCGATGTGAAACCGCACTCCGAAGCAACGTTGACAAAAAGTAGGTATTTGCCCTCATGGGATTTCAAATCAATAGGGTTTCCATCGATGGAGGTATAACTCAGATGATGGATGGAATTTGTGTTTTGAGCTTTGCCGGAAGAGAAAATAGAGAGCAAGGACATGAAAAATATGTTTAGAATCGTTTTGTACAT